>JASLAV010000004.1 GCA_030146905.1 Lentzea sp.
CGACGTGCGCGGCCGGGAGGCGTTGCGCCTCCCAGACCACGGCGAACTCCACTGTGGACAGAACCACAGAACCTGGTGAGCTCAAGGGATCTACTTGTCCTTCGGGTCTTCGCCGATGACGGACTGAACCACCATGCGGTCGTCGCCGAACATCTCGTCGGAGTCGACGCCGTACTTGCGCACGTGCTCGGTGTCCTCGTCGCCCTCGCCCTTGGCAGCGCTGGCCGCGGGAGACATGAGCGACGCGCCGCCCTTGCCGGCGACACCACCCTTGCCCGCCGCAGCGGCCGCAGCGGCGCGGTTCGCCTCGGGGCCAACACCGCTGGCACCACCGGGCGTCATCGCGCCACCGGGACCCTTGCCCGCGGCACCGGCACCACTCGCACCGGCACCTGCGCCGCCGCCGGCACCACCGCCGCCGCCGGCCTTGCCGCCGCCGATCGTGCTGGGCGCACCCTTCGGCCCGGCGGGCGCGATGGGCGTCTTCGGTGCCTGGCTGGGCCCACGTCCACCGCCGACGACCTGGGGACCACGAGCGGTACCCGTCGCGCCGGCGAGTCCGGTTCCCAAGGCGGTCGCGGCCGGGCCGAGGAGAGACGGACCGATGACCGGCTTGGGCAGCCCGGGCCCGGTTCCGACCTGGCCGGGGACCGCGCCGGGCAGGATGCCGGTGGTGTTGCCGGGGACACCGCCCGGAATGCCGGGGGTCGGGCCGAGCGGGACACCGGGCGAGCCGGGGCTGCCGGGCGTGCCGGTGAAGCCGGGTCCGCCGGGGATGCCGGGCGTGCCGACCTGGGGCTGACCGACGGGAGTGGCGGTGGAGGTGGCCACGGCGCCGCTCGTCACGATGATGTCGGGGGCCTTGTCGGGGGCGCGGAAGCCGTCGAGCGAGCCCTGGCTGTTCGACACGTAGCCGTTGAGACTGTCGATGGCCTGCTGGCGCGCCTGGTTGGTCTGCTGGACCTCGGCGGCGTGGTCGGTCTCGATACCTACGAGGCCCGCGACCTTGTCGCCGAAGTTGCGCTCGGTGTCGCCACGCAGGTCCTGGGCGGGCGGGGTGCTGTAGCGGGCGGTGCTGGTGCTCTCGCCCTGCTGCGTCATCGCCTGCGAGTTCTGCGTCGACGCCTGGCTGCCGTCTTCGGCGGTCTTCGCGACCACCTCGGTCTTCTCTTGGCCCTTTTCGCCGGCCGCGCCGCCCCAGTCGATCTTGAGCGTCTTAAGCTGGTCGCGGATCGTCTTGTCGACCGATTCGAGGGTGTTGGCGAGATCGCGCAAGGCTGCGGAGGCTTCGCCGAACTTCGATGCGACCGTGGTGCCCGAGAGCTTCTGGACCTCAGCCGCGAGATCCTGGTTGGACCAACCGTCGAAGTTCCAGTCAGTGAGCTGCCGATAACCTGACATGGCTTCCCCTCACTTCAATGTCTTGAGCGTCGCGAGCGCGAGACCGGCGGCCTTTTCAGCCTTTCCGCACAGCACCGCCTGATCTTTTTCACCAGTCGTCGTGGGGATGTAGCTGACCATGAGCTGCTGGCCATCGGCAACGTCGACAGCCACAGAGCAGTCGATACCGCTGCCACCAGCGAATTCGATCTTCACCGCGCCGTAGTCGGCGACTTTGATCGCTTTGGTCGTCACGTTGCCGCTACCACTGGTCCAGTAAGAGACGCCGTTGTGCGTCACCGCACCTACCGCATAGGTGAACTGCTCGTTGAGGTAGTGGCACGCGGAAGATTGCTGGCCATCGACCAGATCGAGCTTCTCAGGCTGAGAGGCTGACGTGTCGATCTGCTTCATCTGTTCTTGAGTGAGCAGCTTGCAGGTGTCCACGGAGTCGAGCTTGAGACTCTCCGGCCGTGCGGGCATCCCGCTCGTGGAATCACTTCCGGAAGAGCCGGTCGACGGCGGCACCGGAGTTGGACTCCCCTTCTCACCGCCGACAGAACAGGCCGACAAGATTGCCGCCGATACAACCACGAAGGCCAGCTTGGAGATTCGCATCATCAAACTTTCGGCTTGAACGTCGCCTGGATCTCTTCGTCGGTGTAGCCATACTGCTCCGCCGAGACCTTCAGCTGATCGGAAAGGTTCTCGAGGGCCTTCATGTAATCCGAGATCCGACGGGCATACGAGTCGTCGTGGAACAAAAGCCGGTCGTTCCACGCGTTGACGACATCAGACGTGACCTTGCCGTCCATTGTAACGATCCGCAGCTTGGGCAAGGTGCGGCTGTACGCTTCTTTGAGAAGCATCCACTGGTCGTGGACGACCTTTCCCGCTTGCAGGACGGTGTCCTTGTCCACGTGGAACTTCTGGGTCGACGGACCAGCCGACAGCCTGTCCATCACCGCCGAAGCTGCCTTGAAGGCGCTGACCGCACCAGCCACCGCGCCACCAGCCAGCCCCGCAGCGGCACCGAGAACGGCATCCGCCCCCACGTTCTCCTGTGTCACGACGTCCTACCCCCGTACGGTCGGTAACGGTTCGGTCCCACTTCGCAGGTTACCAACGCCTGCGTAATACGGACCTGTGGTTGGACGAACTCCACCCCTCGTCGGTTCCACGTCACGCTGGGCGACCGAACCGGGCACAGGAAGTCGGGTGCGGGTCCGCGCGGCCCCATAGCGTTGCCGTCGTGCTGGAACGACTCAACGAGGCCATGGCCCGCATCGAGGACGACCTCGACGGCGAGGTCGACGTCAGGGTGCTTGCCCGGATCGCGGGCACCAGTGAGTACCACTTCCGCAGGATGTTCAGCGCGTTGGCGGGGATTCCGCTCAGCGAGTACGTCCGGCGCAGGAGGCTCACCATGGCCGCCGCCGAGGTCCTCAGTGGACAGGACTCGCTGCTCGACATCGCCACGCGGTGGGGGTACGGGTCCAACGAGGCCTTCGCGCGGGCTTTCAGGGCCATGCACAGGGTGGGGCCGCTGGAAGCGCGCACGCAGAAGAAGACGTTGCAGTCACAGCAGATTCTCACGTTCAGGTTGGTCATCGAAGGGAGTGCGAACATGGAGTACCGGATCGTGGAGAAGGACGAGTTCCGGGTTGTCGGCAGGGGGACGCGGGTGCCGTTGGTGCACCTGGGGCAGAACCCCGCGATCGTCGAGTTCGTCAAGAGCATCGGCATGCCGGCGCTGGAGCGGATGAAGGAGCTCAGCGACGGGGAGCCGGGAGGCTTGCTGGCGTTGACGTTCAACCAGGAGGGGGTCGAGGAGGGTGATCACCTCGACTACTTCCAGGGAGTGGTCACCAGTCAGGAGCCTCCGAGTGACATGGAGGTGATGACGGTGCCCAAGAACACGTGGGCGGTGTTCAGGACCGAGGGGCCGTATCCCGAGACGATTCAGTACATGTGGCGGGACGTCTACACGCAGTGGTTCCCGTCGAACAGCTACCAGAGCGTCGAGGGGCCGTCGATGTTGCACACGGAGATCGACGGCGAGACGGCCACCGCGGAGCTGTGGATTCCCGTCACCAGCTGAGGGTGAGGCGTTCGACCGCGTCTCGCAGTTCCAGCACGGACAGCCAGGAATCAGGGATCACGGCAACGCCGTCCCGGGCGCCCAGGATGTTGCCGCAGATCGAACCCGTCGAGTCCGAGTCGCCGGAGTGGTTGACCGCCAGGCGGATCGCGGACGGGAAGTCCGTGGCCACCAGTGCGGCGTGCAGGCCGATGGCCAGGGCTTCCTCGCCCACCCAGCCTCCGCCCAGCTCGGACTCGATCTCCTCGGGGGTCAGGGGACCGAGGCGCATCACCTTGTCCAGCAAGGTGGTCTGTTCCTCGTGGCCGTCCCAGCGGACCAGTTCGGCCCGCGAGAGCGCTACGGCGTCGACGAGGTTCGCGCCGTCGAGCAACGCGCGGACGATCACCGCCAGCACACCGGCCGACAGGTAGCCGCTGGGGTGGTGGTGCGTCATCCGGGCTGTGCCGACGGCAAGTTCGAAGACCTCGCGGAGGTCGCCGGGCCATGCGGCGACCGGGGCGGCGCGCATCACGCCGCCGCAGCCCTTCGAGTTGTTCTTCTCGTTGTGCTTCAACGCGGTCAGGCACGTGTGGCCCGGCGCTCGCCGTGAGTGCAGGCGCCGGTCCGACATCAGCCAGCCGTCGTCGGGGACGGGCGGGCCGCCCTGCGTGTGCAGCCAGCGCGCGTAGGCGGCCCGCACGGACGGCAGCGGCTCGGTGCCGCGCTGGCGTGCCAGCAGGAGGCCTTCCAGCGTGAAGAGCACCATCTGGGTGTCGTCGGTGATCTCCAACTTCGGCAGGTCGACCACGCCGGCGGGGCCGTGCCGGCGGCGGATCTCGTCGATCGACGAGAACTCGATCGGCGCGCCGAGTGCGTCGCCGACGGCCCCTCCCAGGAGGCTGCCGAGCAGGCTCACGGCACCGTGATCTTGCCGTCGACGGCCTTCAGCGCGATGTCCGAACGGTGGTGCGAGCCGGTGAGGTGGATGTCCGCGATCCGCTTGTAGGCGCGTTCGCGGGCCTTGGACAGCGACTTGCCGGTGCCCACGACCGACAGCACGCGGCCGCCGGACGACACGACCGCGCCGTCCTCACGGCGGCGCGTGCCCGCGTGCAGGACGCCGTCGGCCTCGGAGCCGCTGATCACGTCGCCGATGCGCGGGAGGTTCGGGTAGCCCTCCGCGGCGACCACGACGGTCACGGCGTAGCCGTTCTCCCACTCCAGGGCGGGCAGCGAGGCCAGCGAGCCGTTGGCGGCCGCCAGGAACAGGGTGGAGATCGGCGACTTGAGCAGGGCGAGCACCGACTGCGTCTCCGGGTCGCCGAAGCGGCAGTTGAACTCGATGACCTGCACACCGGACGACGTCAGCGCCAGACCCGCGTAGAGAAGGCCCACGAAGGGCGTCTCGCGGGCGCGCAGCTCGTCGACGACGGGCTGCACGCAGCGCGACACGATCTCCTGGACGAGGCCCTCCGGCGCCCACGGCAGCGGCGCGTAGGCACCCATGCCGCCGGTGTTCGGGCCGGCGTCGCCGTCACCGACGCGCTTGAAGTCCTGCGCGGGGATCAGCGGCACGACCGTCTCACCGTCGGTGACGCAGAACAGCGACACCTCCGGACCGTCCAGGAAGGACTCCAGCAGCACGGGGTGCCCGCCGTCGAGCAACGTCATCGCGTGCGCACGGGCGGCGGCCAGGTCGGACGTCACCACGACGCCCTTGCCGGCCGCCAGGCCGTCGTCCTTCACGACCCAGGTCGGGCCGAAACGGGCCAGCGCGGCGTCCAGGCGGGCGGGGTTGTCCACGATCTCGCTGTGCGCGGTCGGGACGCCCGCCGCGTTCATCACGTCCTTGGCGAACGCCTTGGAGCCCTCGATCCTGGCTGCGGCCTTCGACGGGCCGAAGCACGGGATGCCCAGCGCCCTGACAGCGTCGGCGGCCCCGGCGACCAGCGGTTGCTCGGGGCCGATGACGACGAGATCGGCCTTCCACTCCTTCGCGAGGGAGGCGACCGCCGAGGCATCCGCGACGTCGACGCCGTAGATCTCGGCGTGTCCCGCGATTCCGGCGTTGCCCGGCGCGCACGCCAAAGCTGTCAGCTGCGGATCGCGTGACAACGCGAGGACAAGGGCATGCTCACGGGCTCCAGACCCGATGACCAGGACGCGCACGATGGCCCAGCGTAGTTCAGCCGAGCGCCTGCTTCGCCCCTGGGTGCAGCGGAACCGGTTCTGTAGCCGACGCCTTGTCCTTGGCCATGTCCTTCACGGCCGGGTGAACCTTCTCCAGGTCGGTCTTCTTGTCGAAGATCAGCTTGGTCACCGCGCAGGCGTTGTTCGCCGCGAAGTCCTCGCGGACGAGCAGCAGGTTGGGCACCACGATCGTGGAAACCTCGGCGACACCGTAGGTGGCCGCCGGGATCGGTGCCGTGTCGTAGACCGGGCTGATCTTCTTCATCTCCGGCAGCAGCGGGGTGATGTCGATGAACTTCACCCGGTCCTTCATCGACGTGGTGATGTCGGTGATCTGCGGCGTCGGCAGGCCGCCGGACCAGATCAGGCCGTCGATGCTGCCGTCCTTCATCCCGTCCGCGGTCTTGGTGAGGTCCAGGCGCTGGGCGGCGACGTCGGTGTCGATGTTCAGGCCCGCCGACTTCAGCAGGCGCCCCGCGATGACCTCGGTGCCGGACTTCGGCGAGCCGGTGGAGATCCGCTTGCCCTTCATGTCCGCGACGGAGTTGATGCCGGAGTCGGCCCTGACCAGCACCTGCGTGTAGTTCGAGTAGATCCGCGCCAGCGCGGCCACCTTCTCCTTCTTGGTGAAGGCACCGGTGCCGTTCACGGCGTCGGCGGCGGTGTCGGCCAGCGAGAAGGCGATGTCGTACGTGCCCCCGACGAGCTGCTGGATGTTCTGCACGGACGCGCCCGTCTCTGCGGACGACGCCTTCAGCTTCGAGTTGTCGCTGATCAGCTTGGCCATACCACCGCCGACCACGAAGTAGACGCCGCCGGAGTTGCCGGTCGCGATCGTGATCCGGCCGTCGGACGCCTCGCAGGACGCGCCACCGCCCGACGCGTCCGGTGTCGTGGGTGTGCGTTTGCCGCCACATCCCGAAACCACGAGCGCCAATGCGATCGCACCGATCGCGTACTTACGCAGCTGCATCACGAACCCTCCCACGGGTGACCAGGTGGACCGCCACGGCCACCACGAGGAACCCTGCCCCGATGGCGATCGTCAGCGGCTGCAGGTAGAGCAGGAACAACGCCGCCGGCACGCACAACAGGCGTTCCGGCCAGCGGGCGGGACCGAACAGCCAGCCGCCCGTCAGCACGGCGAGCGCGGCGACCCCCAGCGCGGACGCCCCGAACGTCCACACCGAGTCCAGCAACGGCCCGCGCAACAGCAGCGCGGACCCCGAGTCGGTCAGCACGAACGCCAGCGGCACGAGGAACGCCGGCAGCGTGTACTTCCACGTCTGCCACATCGTCTTCATCACGTCGCCGCCGGTCAGCGCCGCGGCGGCGACGGCGGCGAGCGCGGTCGGCGGCGTCACCTCCGACAGCACCGCGTAGTAGAAGATGAACATCGCGGTCTCGGCGGGCTCGACGCCCAGGGTGATCAGCGCGGGCCCGATCACGACCCACGAGATGATGAACGACGCGGTCACCGGCACGGCCAGGCCGAGCACGGACACCGCGACGGCCGCGAACACGGCCGTCAGCATCAGCACGGCGGTCTCGGACGACGCCAGCGCGGAGGCCAGGTCCACCAGCGATCCCGCAAGCGCTTGCCCCAGGCCCGTCTTGGTGATCGTCGAGGTCACGACACCGGCGGCGGCGCACACCGCGATCACCGGGAACGCCGAGCGCACACCGGTCGACAGCGCGTCGGCGATCAGCCGGAGCCACTCGCGCCGGTGGTTGATCAACGCGAACAGCGCGGCGACGCCCGTCGCGTAGACGACGGCCTTGTAGACGGGGATGTCGAGCGCCAGGAAGACGATGATGATCCCGAGCGACAGGAAGTGGTACCAGCCGAGCTTCAGCACGTCGAGGAACCGCGGCGCGTCCACGTCGACCGGCTTGGCCCCGAACCTGCGGGCGTCGGCCTCCACGGCGAGCGCGATGCCCAGGTAGTAGAGGATCGTCGGGATGATCGCCCACACCAGCACGGACAGGTAGGAGACCTGCAGGTACTCGGCGATGATGAACGCCGCCGCGCCCAGCGTGGGCGGTGACAGGATCGCGCCGATGCCGGACGCCGCGAGCAGCCCGCCCGCGTTCTCCTTGGGGTAACCGGCTTTCTGCAGCATCGGCCACGTCACGGCGCCCAGCGACACGGTCGTCGCCGTGCCGGAGCCCGAGACCGTGCCCAGCAGGAAGCCGGCGGTCGCCGCCGTGCGTCCCGGCGCGGTCCGCGACTTGCGGAACGCGGCGAAGCTGATGTCGACGAAGAACGTTCCGGCGCCCGACGCGTTCAGCACCGCGCCGTAGATCGTGAACAGCACGATGTAGGTCGCGGCGACGTCCAGGGGCGTCCCGTAGAACCCGCTGGCGTCGTTGAAGAACCCGTTGATGATCTGCGAGAAGTCGACGCCGGAGTGCGCGATCGACCACGACGGCGGCAGGAACCCGCCGTAGTAGGCGTAGGCGATGAACGCCACGCACACGACGGGGAGCACCCAGCCGGTCGTGCGCCGGCACGCCTCCAGGATCAGCACGAGGAGCACCGCGCCCGCGGCCACGTCCAGCGACGTCAGCTGGCCCTGCCGGTTCAGGAACTCGTCGAAGCCCCCGAACAGCGGGTACGCGCCGACGACGAACGCGGCGAACGCCAGCACCCAGTCCCACCAGGGCGGCTCGTGCCCCTTGCCGTAGGACAGGAACACCAGCGGCAGCGTGACCGCCAGGAAGATGATCAGGTAGTACTGGCTCCCCTTGGCGAACGGGAAGAACACCTGCTTCAGCACGAGGAGCGCGATCAGCAGACCGGCGATCCACAGCGCCCGCTCCCACCGGGGTGAGAGCGAACGCGACGGCATCTCCTCGTCGTGCTCCGCGACGATGCGGGCGAGGTCCGGGTTGGCCACGCTCGAACCGTACTGTGGGCGCGATCACAGCCCTAGCGGATCAATCCAAAGGGACTGCAAAGTCCTCGGGACGGGACTCAGACCACGGCACCGTCCACATAGCACCAGCGCCAGTCCTCACCGGGCTCGAACGAGCGCATGACCGGATGGCGGGACGTGCCGAAGTGCTCGGTCGCGTGCCTGCGGGGGCTCGAGTCGCAGCAGGCCACGTGCCCGCAGGACAGGCACATCCGCAGGTGGGCCCAGTTGTGCTCACCCAGAGCGAGGCAGTCGACACAGCCTTCGGCCGACTCCGGCGCCACCGCTGCGGGCAGCGCTCCGACGTGCGAACAGGTCATGGCTTCCATCATTACGCAAAATAAGCGCATGGTCGGGCCTGAACTCCTGCTGCTGTTGCTCGGTGCGCTGGTCGTCACCTCCATCGCCCGCCGCCTGAACTGGCCGGCGCCGCTGGTGCTGGTCGCGGTCGGGCTCGTGGTCTCGTTCATACCGGGCGTCCCGGAGTTCGAGCTCGATCCCCACCTGATCCTGCTGGTGGTCCTGCCGCCGCTGCTCTACAGCGCGGCGCTGGACAGCTCCTACCTCGACATCCGCGCGAACCTGCGGCCGATCGGCCTGCTCGCGGTCGGGCTGGTGCTGTTCACGACGCTCGTGGTCGGCGTGACCGCCAAGCTCGTCTTCCCCGAGCTGCCGTTCGCGGCGGCGCTGGTGCTGGGCGCGGTCGTCGCGCCGCCGGACGCCGTGGCGGCCGTCGCGATCGGGCGCAAGCTCGGGCTGCAGCGCAGGGCGATGACGCTGCTGGTCGGGGAGAGCCTGATCAACGACGCCACGGCGCTGACCGCGTTCAAGGTCGCGGTGGCGGCCGCGGCGGGCGCCGCCATGCACCCCGCCGAGGGCGTGGGGCTGTTCCTGCTGGTCACGGCCGGTGGCATCGCGGTCGGCCTGGTCGTGGGCGTGGTCGTCCGGTTCCTGCGCAGGCGGCTCTGCGAGGGCGTGCTGGAGAGCGCGCTGGGGCTGCTGGTGCCGTTCGGCGCCTACCTGATCGCCGAGGAGGTCGCGCACGTCTCCGGTGTGCTCGCGGTCGTCGTCGCCGGCCTGTACATCGGCCACCACTCACCGCGCGGCAAGTACTCGACGCGGCTGCAGGACGCGGCGGTGTGGCGGTCGCTGGACGCGCTGCTGGAGGCGTTCGTCTTCGCGCTCATCGGCCTGCAGGTGTCCGCGATCATCCGCGACGTCGACCTGAACGCCGCCCTGCTGCTCGGTGCCGGGGCCGTGCTGCTCGCGACGATCCTCGCCAGGTTCGTGTGGATGTACCCGGCCACGTACGTCCCGAGGTACCTGTCCAAACGCCTGCGCGAGCGCGAACGCCCGCCGCACCTGGGACAGGTGACGGTGATCGCGTGGGCCGGCATGCGCGGTGTGGTGACGCTGGCCGCGGCGGCCGCGATCCCGGAGAACGTGCCCGGCCGCGACGTCATCCTGTTCTGCGCCTTCGTGGTCACGGTCGCGACCCTGATGCTGCAGGGCATGACGCTGCCCTGGCTGATCGGCAAGATCGGGTTCGAGGGCGACGACGCGCGCACGGACGCGCTGGCGGAGGCCCAGGTGCAGCACAGGGCCGCCCAGGCCGCGGTGACCAGGCTGGACGAGGAGGTCCAGGACGTCCCCGACCACGTGCGCGACCAGCTGCGCTCGCTCGCGGAGCACCGGGGCAACGCCGCGTGGGAACGGCTCGGGCGCCAGGAGGAGGAGAGCCCGGCGGCCGCGTACCGGAGGCTGCGCAGGGTGATGCTCGGCGCGGAACGTGACGAGTTCGTCAAGGCCAGGGACAACGGCGAGATCGACGACGAGGTGCTGTTCCGGGTGCTGCGCGAGCTGGACCTGGAGGAAGCCGCACTGTCACGCGAATGACCGGCCCGTGAGCGTCCGTTCACCTGCATTTCGTGTTGTGCTGCTTGGGTGCGCTCTCAACACGAAACGAGAGGTCAAGCGATGCTTCCCTTGGGGATTCGACGCAGAGGTCTAGCCGCCGTGGTGCTCGTGTTCGCGGGTGCGGTGGTGGCGTCCCTGCCTTCCGCCTCCGCACACGACGACAAGGGGCCGATCGTCATCGGGCACCGCGGCGCGTCGGCGTACCGGCCGGAGCACACGCTCGCGGCGTACGAGCTCGCGGCGCGCATGGGTGCCGACTTCATCGAGCCGGACCTGGTGCCCACGAAGGACGGCAAGCTGGTCGCCCGGCACGAGAACGAGATCGGCGGCACCACGGACGTCGACAGCAAGCCGGAGTTCGCCGACCGCAAGAAGACCAAGACCATCGACGGTGCCGCCATCACCGGCTGGTTCACGGAGGACTTCACGCTCGCCGAGCTGAAGACGTTGCGCGCCAAGGAACGCATCCCGGCGATCCGCCCGCGAAACACGCTCTACGACGGCCGCTTCGAGGTGCCGACGCTGCAGGAGGTCATCGACCTCTCGAAGCGCCTGTCCCGCGAGCTGCACCGCGAGATCGGCATCTACCCGGAGACCAAGCACCCGACGTACTTCCAGTCGATCGGTCTCGCGCTGGAGCCGAAGCTCGTCGACGTGCTCGACCGCAACGGCCTCAACCGCCGCGGCGCCAAGGTCTACGTGCAGTCGTTCGAGGTCGCGAACCTCAAGCAGCTCAACAGGTCGCTGCGCGTGCCGATCGTCCAGCTCGTCAACGGTTCCGGTGCGCCGTACGACTTCGTGGTGGCCGGTGACAAGCGCACCTACGCCGACCTGGTCACCCCGGCCGGGCTGCGCGAGGTCCGCACCTACGCGGACGGCGTCGGCCTCACCAAGGACATCATCATCCCGCGTGACGCCAACGGCTTCCTCAAGGCGCCCACGACGGTGGTCG
>JASLAV010000071.1 GCA_030146905.1 Lentzea sp.
GCGTAGTCCTTCAGGAAGCAGCCGTACAGGTCCTCGCCGGCCTCGCCGCGCACGATCGGGTCGTACACCCGTGCCGCGCCGTCCACCAGGTCCAGTGGGGCGTGGAAGCCCTCGTCGGCGAGCCGCATCTTCATCGGGTGCGGACGCTCGTCGGTGATCCAGCCCGTGTCGACGGCCGTCATCAGGATGCCGTCGGACTGCAGCATCTCCTCGGCGCTCGTGCGCGTCAACATGTTCAGCGCCGCCTTGGCCATGTTCGTGTGCGGGTGGCCGGAACCCTTGTAGGCGCGGGAGAACTGACCCTCCATCGCGGACACGTTCACCACGTACTTGCGCCGGGAGGACGACTTCGCCATCGACGCGCGCAGCCGCGAGATCAGCAGGAACGGTGCCGTCGAGTTGCAGAGCTGCACCTCCAGCAGCTCCACCGGGTCGACCTCGTCGACGTTCTGGATCCACGAGTTGACCGCGGCGGTGTCCGGCACGAGGCCGCCCGCGTCGATGTCCTTGGAGCCCGCCATCAACGCCAGCGTCGTGACGGAATGCGCCTCGGGGACCGCCGTGCCGGGCAGCGCGAGCTGGCCGTGGCCGCCGAACGAGATCAGCTCGGGGCGCCGGGCGTCGCCGGTCAGCGCCTCGTGCTCGGAGGCGGCGAGCGGGGCGTAGGCGCCGGGGGAGCGGCGGACGGTCTGCGCGGCGTTGTTGATGAGCACGTCCAGCGGGCCCTGCGCGGCCACCTCGTCCGCCAGCGCCAGCACCTGGGCGGGGTCGCGCAGGTCGATGCCCACGATCTTGAGCCGGTCGATCCAGTCGGACGCGTCGGGCATCGAGGCGAACCGGCGCGCGGCGTCCTTGGGGAACCGGGTGGTGATCGTGGTGTGCGCCCCGTCACGCAGCAGCCGCAGCGCGATGTACATGCCGATCTTGGCGCGGCCGCCGGTCAGCAGCGCGTTGCGGCCGGTCAGGTCCGTGCGCGCGTCGCGCTTGCCGTGGTTGAACGCGGCGCAGTCCGGGCAGAGGTTGTGGTAGAAGGCGTCCACCTCGACGAACCGCTTGCGGCACGTGTAGCAGGACCGCGCGCGCAGCAGCGTGCCCGCCGTGGCGCCCTGGGCGTTCGACACGAGCGGGAGGCCCTGCGTCTCGTCGTCGATGCGGTCCGGCGAGCCGGTGGCGGTGAGCGCGGTCACGGCCCGGTCGTTGGCCGTGATGGCGGCCTTGCGCTCGGACTTCCTGAACTTCTTCGCGGCCTTGAAGATCTTCGCGGTGGCCCGGCGGACGCGCACCGCGTCCTCGTGCTCCGCCGGCAGGTCCTCGACCTGGGCGAGGACGCGCAGGCAGACTTCCAGCTCCGCGGGGTCGATCGAGGTCATGATCAGGCATTTTACGGGTGGAGGGGTGGTGGTCCGGTGACCGGGCCCGAACTGCTGGTGCTGTGGGACGTCGACAACACGCTGATCTCGGCGCGGGGCTTCGGCGCGACGATGTACCGCCAGGCGTTCCTGGAGGCCTTCGGCAGGGAGCTGGCCGGTCACGTCGACCTCGGCGGGCGCACCGAGCTGGACGTCATCGCCGAGGTTCTGCGCCGGCACGGCATCGAGCACACCGAGGAATCGTCCCGGCTGCTCGCCGACGCCCTCGCGAACTCGTTCCACGCCCGTCGCGAGGACTTCCCGGGGCATGCCGAGGTGCTGCCGGGAGCGCGTCAGGCGCTGGAGCACTTCGCGGCCGACCCGCGCGTGCACCAGGGCGTGCTGACCGCGAACCTGAGGAGCGTCGCGCTGCTCAAGCTGGAGGTGTTCGGGCTCGCCCACCTCGTCGACTGGGACGTGAGCGCGTTCGGTGACGAACATCTCGATCGCGCGGAACTCGTGACGTTGGCCCGCGAGCGCGCACGGCACATCCGGCCGTTCACCCATCAGGAGGTCGTGCTCATCGGGGACACCCCGCACGACGTCCGCGCGGCCACCACGGCCGGTGTGCGGCTCGTGGCCGTCGCCACCGGTCGCAGCAGCAGGGAGGACCTCGTGGCGGCCGGTGCAGGGGTCGTTCTCGACGATCTCGGCGACCTCGGGGAGCTGACGCGGCAGGTGTGGGAGGGCGCGGTGCAGGGAAACCGCACGGCATGAACCCTGAAGCACCCGACGCGGACGTGCAGGAGCAGCTGCGGGAGGTCGTCCCGAGCGAGCCCGTGGAGCTGTCCGGGACACCGTTCGAGGCCAACGAGGTGGACGCGTACGAGCAGCGCCAGGAAGTGCCCGTGGACGAGGAGGATGAGGTCTAACGGGCTCTGGTCCTCGAACGATCACGGCGTTATGGTGCGCGGCATGCCCACAGCAGGCGGCCCGACAGTCAAACGGCTGTCCCAGCCGGACGCCGACATCAAACCCAAGGCCCTTGGATTACCCAGAGGCCGTGCGGTGATCTCGGTCTTCGGCTCCACGGAAGACATCGAGACGGATCTCGCCGCGAAGTTGTTGCCGGTGCTCAGATCCGTCGTCGTCATCGCGGCGCGCAACGGCGCCGTGTTCGTCACGGAAGGCACCGACAGAGGCGTTGTCCACTTGCTGGGCATGGCTTTGCAGGCGTGCGAGCAGCGCTGGCCCGTCGTCGTCGGCGTCGCGCCGAGCAGCAAGGTGCACGACCTCACCGAAACCTCCACCAACGGTCAGATCCCGCTGGAGCCCAACCACAGCGTCGCCGTCATCGTCCCCGGTTCGGAGTGGACGGACGCGACGCCGGTGCTGTTCCGCACGATCGACGCCGTCCGGCACAAGAAGCCGGTGATCGCGCTCGTCGTCGGGGGCGAGAGCGAGAAGGAGGTCGTCGACCACCTCAGCGGTGACAACCCGTTGCTGGTGCTCGCCGGTACCGGCGGCCTCGCGGACCGCATCGCGACCGGTGACCTCACCGGCGACCTCGCGGTGCTCGTGCGCAGCGGCAAGATCTTCATCGTCCACGTCGACGAGGGCCCCGCCAAGGCCGTCACGGCGCTGGAACGGTTGCTGGGCAAGGAGAAGCCCGTCCGGCCGCCGAGGGTCTGGCCCAAGATCCGGTACCGGGCGCCGGACGCGCGCCCGCTCGTCGACCCCGGTTTCGTCGTCGCGTACCCGCTGCTCGCCGACGCCATCCACGACGCCAACCAGGTCGTCGCACCGGCGTTCCAGGAGCTCGACGCGGAGGCCGACGTCGAGCAGAACCGCTACCGCCTGATGGCGGTGCTGGCCATCGCCGGCGGGCTCACCACGACGGTGTTCGGCGCGCTGCAGACGTGGCTCAAGGACACGCCCTGGCCGGGAGTCCTCGTCGTGGCGGGTGGTGCCTTCGCCGCGGCCATCACGATCGTGGCGCGCAAGCGTGAGTCACTCGACAAGTACCTCACCGCTCGCTACCGCGCGGAACGCCTGCGAGCGCTGTACTTCGCGCACCTCGCGTCCCCGTCGCCGGGCACTGAGGAAGAACGCCAGGACAAGGTGGCGGACCTGGAGGCCGCGGTCAGCGACCGCAAGCACGAGGTGGTGCGGACATGAGCGACAAGCAGCGCCAGGCCCAGTTCGTCGAGGCCTATCTGCGCCACCGGTTCTCCGACCGCCTCGACCACTTCGAACGGGGCCGCAAGCGCTACTCTGCGGCGCGCACGTGGACCGTCGCGATCGCGGCCGCCCTCTTCATCGCCGCGGCGGCGGCCGCGGCCGTGGGGATGGCCGACGGCCCGCGCAGGGCGCTTTGGGGTTTCACCGCAACGACTTTGGCCGCTCTGGCCACCGCGGTGTCGCTCTACGAGGCCACGTTCGGCTTCCGCCGCCTGGCGCGGGAGAACGCCACCACGTCCGTTGCGCTGCAACGGCTCGCGGTGGACGGACCCACGCCGGACGATGTGGACGACGAGCGGCTGGTCGCATTTGTGACCGAAGTGGAGTCCGTCCTGCGGTACGGGAGGTAAAGCGATTCCCGGCATCACATGATCAAGGGCGGTGTCGGGAAAAACGCATTCTGCGTTTACACTCTGCGTGGGTGGTCGATTACGGTAAGCACAAGTTCTGGTGTTTCGGTGATCCCGTTGTCATGATGGCCACATCCCCCGATGCGGAAGCAGGCACGACATGACTTGGGCGCGTCCCGCGATCGCCGAGCCGGAAACCGGCACCTTTGCCGAGGCCAAGGCTCTGGAGAAGGAGCACAGCACGATCCAGAACAGCAAGGCCGCACGCACCGTGGCCTGTCACGCCACGGACGCGCTCGACTGCGCTGACCTGCTCGAGATGCTGGGGCTCAATGCGGCGGAGGGCAAGGCGCGGGTGTAACCCCGCGACCCGATCCACCACTCGGCGACCAGCAGGTTCACCACGAGCGACAGCCAGTTCGCGGTGGCGAAGACCAGCAGCCCGTCCGCTTCTGGGAGCAGTCCGCCGAGCAGCAGGCCCCACAGCCGGCCGGTCACGGCGGCGCCCGTCAAAGCGAAACCGCGGATCATCCAGATGCGGTGTTCGCCGAACCGGCGTCGTCGTGCGGTCCGCAGCCCGTGCACCGCGCTGATGAACCAGAGCACCGCGAGCACGGTCAGCGGCGCCGACGACGCCAGCCCGTACAGCGAGAGCTGCGCGCACACCACGCCGAGCACGGACGACGGCAGCACCGCCGCGAAGTAGACGCGGCCCATGCCCCGGTGCACTCGCGGGTGCCGTGCCCGCAGACCCGGCCAGAACTGCGAGACACCCGTCAGCACCGCGACCGTTCCGGTGAAGATGTGCGCGACGAGGAGCCCGTAGTGCGCCGGCCCGTGCACGGCCGGTCTCGCCTGGTCGACGTCCAGCGTGACGTACGCGCTCGCCGCGAAGATCGTTATCGCCACGCAGACGGAACCCGACACCGCCAACCAGGCGATGTACCTCCACGAAGTTTTCATCTCCCGAGCCTGTCAACGGCTTCACTCGATCGCGCTGGGGTGCGCACCCGAGCGCGCGGTGGGGTGCGCCCTACTGGGATGATGGGACTCATGCGGACGGTCGAGATCTCCGAAGAGCCGATCAGGCTAGGGCAGTTCCTCAAGCTGGCGGCGCTCGCCGAGGACGGCGCGCACGCGAAGGAGCTCATCGAGGACGGGGAAGTCCACGTCAACGGCTCTGTGGAGCTGCGGCGCGGCGCACAGCTGCGCGGTGGCGACGTGGTGGCCGTCAACAGCGAGGAAGTCCGCATTTCCGTTCGGTCGTAGCACGTTGCTCCGTTCAGCGGTAAGTACATGCACAATCGCAGTCGATCGGACTAGGGTCTGAAGACCTGTCCTGAGCGGCTTTCCCCGCGGCACACGCGCATTCATGTCCCTTTTGGACATGTGGATTCGTCTTGTGGTGTCACGGTTTTCAGATGGTGAGACGCCGGTCACGTCCGGTATTGGCACTCTGAGGAAACTTTTTTCCAGGGTTTGTAACGCCGATGCCGGACGGGGCGAATCACCGGTTGCGAGCTTCGGCGGCCGAGCCTGAACGTGGCGTGCCGGAGAACTGAGAATCAAGGTCCTCGGGGTGACCTGCGTACGTGCACGCCCAGAATCGCCGCTGAGCCGGGGAGATCAGAACGATGAGTGAGCAGGTCCGCGCTGCCCGTGATGTCGACGGGTCGCGCTCCACGCTCAATCCGCTGTCCGAACACAGACAGACGCACCCACCAGTCGCACGATGGGAAAGTCGTTACCGCTATGCCGTGATCACCGCGGATGTGATGACCGTTGCCCTGGTCGTCATCGCCACCGGTGCCGTCATGAGCATGCGCCACACGGCCTTCGGCCCGCTTTCCCTTGCCCTGCTGGACATACTCACAGTGGTTGTCGTCGTCGGGTCGCTCGCGATCAACCGCGTGTGGACGCCGGCCGTCCTCGGTCAGGGAGCCGAGGAGTTCCGAAGACTCGGCCGGGGCTTGTTCGGTGCCGTCGTGGCGCTCGGTCTCGGAGCGCTCGCCGTCGACATCCCCGGCGCCCGCCTGTGGGTCTTCGTCGTAGTCCCCGCGATCGCACTGGTCGCGTTCCCCATGCGCTACCTCCTGCGCCGCCCGCTGCACCGCGGGCGCGGTGAAGGGCGCTTCCTGCTCTCCGTCCTCGCCGCCGGCAACCTGGAGACCGTCGAGGACCTCATCCACCGCACGCGCCGCATCGCCCACCTGGGCTGGCGCGTGGACGCGATCTGCACGATCGACGGACGCGGCCGCTCCGGCACCGAGGTCGACGGCGTGCCCGTCGTCGGCCAGCTGCGCGAGCTCGCCGAGCACGTCCGCCGCGGTGGGTACCGCATCGTCGCCGTCACACCCGACGCCTACTGGACACCTCGCCGTCTCCAGCAGCTCGCGTGGGCACTGGAGGGTTCCGGTGCCGAGATGGTCGTCTCGCCAGGCCTGATGGAGGTCGCCGGCCCGCGCCTGCACATGAGCGCCGTGCTGGGCATGCCGCTGCTGCGGGTGAGCGAACCGGCGCTGAGCGGCTTCCGCCGTCTGGTCAAGGAGGTCGTCGACCGGGTCGGCGCGCTCCTGCTCCTGCTCGTGCTGGCACCGCTGATGTTCGCCGTAGCGGCCTTCGTGATGATCGACAGCCGCGGCCCCGTCTTCTACCGCCAGAAGCGGGTCGGCAAGAGCGGTGCGCCGTTCACGATCATCAAGTTCCGCACCATGGTCACCAACGCCGACGCGTTGCGCACCAGGCTGGCCTCGGCCAACGAGGGCAGCGGTCTGCTCTTCAAGATGAAGAAGGACCCGCGCATCACCAAGGTCGGCACGATCCTGCGCCGGTACTCGGTCGACGAGCTCCCCCAGCTGTTCAACGTCCTCGCGGGCAGCATGTCGCTCGTCGGTCCGCGCCCGCCGTTGCCGGAGGAGACCGCGAAGTACTCCTCGGACGTGCGGCGCCGCCTGCTCGTGAAGCCGGGCCTGACCGGTCTGTGGCAGGTGAGCGGACGGAGCGACCTCTCGTGGGAGGAGTCGATCCGGCTCGACCTGCGCTACGTCGAGGACTGGTCGCTCGCACTCGACCTCGTGATCATGTGGAAGACCTTCCGCGCCGTCTTCGGCGGCCAGGGGGCTTACTGATGGGGACCTCTCCTGTGGTTGGAATCGCTGTCATCGGGGCCGGGTACTGGGGCCCGAACCTCGTCCGCAACGCCCAGGCGACGCCCTCGCTGCGCCTGAGGTACCTGTGCGACCTCGACGTCGAGAAGGCCCGGCGCGTGCTGGGGGAGTACTCGACGGTGCGCGCCACGGCGTCGCTGGACGAGGTCCTCGCCGACCCCGAGGTGCACGCCGTCGCCATCGCCACCCCCGCGGCCACGCACCTGCCCGTCGCGCTGGCGGCGCTGGAGGCGGGCAAGCACGTCCTGGTGGAGAAGCCGCTCGCGGCCACCTTCGCCGACGGCCTCAAGCTCGTCGAGACCGCGGAACAGCGCGGCCTCACGCTGATGCTGGACCACACCTTCGCCTACACGCCGGCCGTGCAGCACCTGCGCGAGATCATCCGCGCCGGTGAGCTCGGTGACATCCAGTACATCGACTCGGTGCGCATCAACCTCGGTCTGGTGCAGCCGGACGTGGACGTGCTGTGGGACCTCGCCCCGCACGACCTGTCGATCTTCGAGGCGATCCTGCCCGACGACGTCCACCCGGTGGAGGTCGCGGCGCACGGCTCCGACCCGATCGGCGCGGGCGTCGCGTGCGTCGGCCACCTGACGGTCCGCCTGTCGAACGGTGCCATCACGCACGTGCACGTGAACTGGCTGTCGCCGACCAAGATCCGCACGATGGTCATCGGCGGCTCGCAGCGCACGGTGGTGTGGGACGACAACAACCCGGCGCAGCGACTGTCCATTTACGACCGCGGCGTCGACCGGTCGGAGGAGCAGCAGAAGATCTCCTACCGCACCGGCGACATGGTGGCGCCGGCGCTGGTGGAACGCGAGGCGCTGCGCACGATGATGGCCGAGTTCGCCGCGTCCATCACCGAGGCGCGACCGCCGCTGACCGACGGTCGCGCGGGTCTGCGCGTGCTGGCCGTGCTGGAAGCCGCGTCGGAGTCGTTGCGCTCCGGCGGGCTGTTCGTCCCCGTTCAACAAGTGGAAAGCAGGGTCTCCTGATGACCGGCCAGAAGGACTTGGGCCAGGAAGAGCTCGCGCAGCCGATCACCGGGCAGCGTGCCCTCGTCACCGGTGGTGCCGGCACGATCGGCTCCTCGGTGGTGGACCAGCTCGTCGAGGCCGGCGCGGCGGAGGTCGTCGTGCTGGACAACTTCGTGCGCGGCCGCCGCGAGAACCTGGCCTCCGCGCTGGAGTCCGGTGTCGTCCGGATCGTCGAGGGCGACATCAACGACAAGGCACTGGTCGCCTCGCTGACCGAGGGCGTGGACCTCGTCTTCCACCTCGCCGCCATCCGCATCACGCAGTGCGCGGAGGAACCGCGGCTGGCACTGGAGTGCCTGGTCGACGGAACCTTCACCATCCTGGAGGCCGCCGCGGCCGCCGGGGTGAAGAAGGTCATCGCGTCGTCGTCGGCGTCGATCTACGGCCTCGCGGAGTCGTTCCCCACGAACGAACGGCACCACCCGTACAACAACGACACCTTCTACGGCGCCGCCAAAGCGTTCAACGAGGGCATGCTGCGCAGCTTCAAGGCCATGTACGACCTCGACTACGTGGCGCTGCGCTACTTCAACGTGTACGGCCCGCGGATGGACGTCCACGGCCTGTACACCGAGGTGCTCATCCGCTGGATGGAACGCATCGTCGACGGCAAGTCGCCGCTCATCTTCGGCGACGGTGCGCAGACGATGGACTTCGTGCACGTGCACGACATCGCCCGCGCGAACATCCTCGCCGCCAAGGCGCCGGTCACGGACACGGTGTACAACATCGCGTCCTCCCAGGAGACCTCGCTCAAGGAGCTCGCCCTCGCGCTGCTCGCCGCGATGGACTCCGACCTGCCGCTGGAGCACGGCCCCGAGCGCAAGGTGAACGGCGTGACGCGCCGGCTCGCCGACATCAGCCTCGCGGCCACCGAGCTCGGGTGGAAGCCCGAGATCGGGATGGACGGCGGACTGCGCGACCTCGTCGCGTGGTGGCGAGCCGAGAAGGCCACCGCACAGACCGTCTGACGGTTCCCCGAAGCCGCGGCCGCGGCGCCGCCGACACCCCCAGGTCGCCGTGCGTCGCGGCCGCACCTGCACGTACGAACGTTCGCCCGCCAGTGAAGAGGTAGAGCTGTGATTCCGGTTATGCGGCCGTTGCTCGGCGAAGAAGAGGCGCTCGCTGCCGCCGAGGCCGTCCGGTCCGGCTGGGTGGCGCAGGGCCCGAGGGTCCGCCGGTTCGAGGAAGTCTTCGCGGCGTCCGTCGGCGCGGGCCACGGCGTCGCCGTCTCGTCCTGCACCACGGGCCTGCACCTCGCCGTGCACGTGCTGGGCATCGGCCCCGGCGACGAGGTCGTCGTGCCGTCGCTGTCGTTCATCGCCACCGCCAATGCTGTCCGCTACACCGGCGCGACCCCGGTCTTCGCCGACGTCGAGGCGGAGACCGGCAACCTGAGCGCGTCCACCGTGGAGCCGGTGCTGACCCCCCGCACCCGCGCGGTCATGGTCGTGCACCAGGCCGGTGTGCCCGCGGACGTCGACGCGCTCAAAGCCCTGTGCGAACCGCGCGGCATCGCGGTGATCGAGGACGCGGCGTGCGCGGCGGGATCCACCTACAAGGGCAAGCCGGTCGGCACGAAGGCGCTGCTGGCCGCCTGGTCGTTCCACCCGCGCAAGCTCATCACCACCGGTGAGGGCGGCATGGTCACCACCGACGACGCCGACTGGGCCGTCCGGCTCAGGCGCCTGCGGGAACACGGGATGAGCGTCTCGGCAGCGGATCGCCACAACGGCGGGTCGGCCGTCATCGAGCAGTACCTGGAGACGGCGTTCAACTACCGGATGACCGACATCCAGGCCGCCGTCGGGCTGGTGCAGCTGTCCAAACTGGACGCGATCATCGCCCGTCGCCGTGAGCTGGCCGCCCGTTACCACGAGTTGCTGGACGGCACCGGCGTCACGGCGGTGAACGACCCCGAGTACGGGACGACGAACTACCAGTCCTTCTGGGTCTGGTTGCCGGAAGACGGGCCCGAACGACAGGAAGTCCTCACCGGGCTCGCCGAACGCGGTGTGAGCGCACGGCGTGGAATCATGGCGTCGCACCTCGAACCCGCCTACGACGGTCATCCCGCCGCGCCGCTGCCGGTGACGGAGGCGTTCACCGCACGAACGCTGATCCTCCCGCTGTTCCACGACATGACGGAGTCCGAACAGGACCAGGTCGTGTCAGCGTTGTCGGAGACTCTCCACGCATCCCCTCTGACCGTGCGTGGTTGAAACACACTGATTTCGTGATTGCCAGAAGTTTTTTGTGTTGACACGTAACAGCTTCAACCAGATCGCCGACGTTCGGAGTAACAGCCCTGTGCTGTCCAGCGTAGTGCGCGGATCACACACGGTAACTCCGCTCGAGAGGTGAAACCCAATGGTGGCTCAGCAGTCGCGTCTCGTGCGAGTGCTCGTGATCACGGCGTTAATGGCATCCACGATGTTCGTGCTCGGGGTCTTCAACGCCCCCGACGCCAGCGCGGCCCCGTGCTCCTTCCCCGTCACCAACAAGGTCGCGTGCGAGAACACCGAGACCGGCGCGGACAACTGGCAGGCGCAGTACCGGGACGACTCGATCCTCGGCTACACGACGGACATCAGCTACAACGTCGGTCAGACCGTCAGCTTCAAGATGCTGACGTCCGCGCCGTCCTACAAGCTCGACATCTACCGGATGGGTTGGTACAACGGCAAGGGCGCCCGGTACATGGGCACCGTCAACAGGAACACCCCGCAGAACCAGCCACCGTGTCTGCGGGACGGTCCGACGGCGCTCATCGACTGCGGCAACTGGGCCGTGTCGCTCACCTGGAACATCCCCTCCACCGCGGTCTCCGGCATCTACTACGTGCGCATGACGCGCAACGACACCGGCGCCGAGAACGAGATGGCGTTCGTCGTCCGCGACGACAGCTCGACCTCGAAGGTCTTCTTCCAGACCTCCGACGCCACCTGGGTCGCGTACAACCGCTACGGCGGCAACAGCCTCTACTTCGGCGACGGCCCCGGCCAGGGCGGCAGCTCCTACAAGGTCAGCTACAACCGCCCGTACACCGGCGGTGACGGTGACGAGAACTTCATCTTCAACGCCGAGTACCCGATGCTGCGGTTCCTGGAGCGCAACGGGTACGACCTGAGCTACACCACGGACGTGGACTCGGCGCGGCGCGGAAACCTGATCAAGAACCACAAGGTCTTCATGGCCGTCGGCCACGACGAGTACTGGTCGAACGAGCAGTGGAACAACGTGATGGCCGCCAGGGACGCCGGCGTGCACATGGCGTTCCTGACCGGCAACGAGATCTTCTGGAAGACCCGCTGGGAGAAGAGCATCGACTCGTCCCAGACGGACTGGCGCACGATGGCCTCGTTCAAGGAGACCAAGGGCACCCAGAGCGACGGCCTGAACGACTGGACCGGCACGTGGCGCGACCCGCGCTACAGTCCGCCGCAGGACGGCGGCAGACCGGAGAACGCGTTGCTCGGCAACATGTTCACCGTCAACGGCAGGCGTGACGACGCGCTGCAGGTGCCGGCCGCGTACGGCAAGATGCGGCTCTGGCGCAACACCGACCTGCAGAGCATGACCTCCGGCACCACGTACACGTTCGAGCCCGGCACTCTGGGCTACGAGTGGAACACAGTCTACGACAACGGTTTCCAGCCCGCCGGTGTCGCGCAGATGTCGCGCACCACGGTGAACCTCGACGGCTACTACGCGCTGAAGAACTACGGCGACGAGTACGGTTCGAGCACCGAGACGCACGCGATCACCTACTACCGCGCACCTTCCGGCGCGCTGGTGTTCGGCGCGGGCACGGTCCAGTGGGCGTGGGGCGTCGACGACGAGCACGCGTTCCTCACCAACACCCCGACGTCGGACAAGCGGATCAAGCAGGCCACGGTCAACTTCCTGGCGGACATGGGCGTGCAGCCCTACCAGCTGTGGGGACCCGACCAGCTCAGCATCTCCGGCGCCATCAACGACAACGCGGCACCCGGCGTGCAGATCACGAACCTGCCGGCGCAGTCGACGGTCGGCCAGCCCTACACGTTCGGCGGCACGGTGATCGACGCCGCGGGCAAGGTCGCGGGCGTCGAGGTCTCCACCGACGGCGGCACCCGCTGGCACTACGCGAACTGGCAGGCCGGCCAGACGACGTGGAGCTACACCTACACGCCGTCGCAGTCCGGTACCTCGCAGCTGCGGGTCCGCGCCGTTGACGACTCGCTGAACCTCTCCAC
>JASLAV010000090.1 GCA_030146905.1 Lentzea sp.
CGAGCTTCCCGCCAATCCCGGTCAAGTCCGACGTGCTCGGTGCATGGCGAGCACGACCGCGACCACCGGCCGCGGGTCGCCGATGTCGGGTCCCTCGTGCGCGGGGTTCATCTGGGTCAGCGAAGGTTTCGAAGTCACGTAGCTGATGTCCTTGTGCTCGCGAGCCTCACAGATGAACCTGTGGTTCGTCCCACCCGCCTCGAACATCAACTCGTAGGTCTCGTCCTGCAACGCGGTGATGCGCGCCAGGCGAAGCAGAACGCGTCCGGGAACCTGGACAGCGCCGTGGCGAGCCCGATGCACTGCCAGCACCAGCTCGCTCACCGGCTCGGCGTTCAGCACCGCGTCCTGGTCGTCGACCTCACAGGTGAACCGCCGGCGTGCGCCGTCCTGCTCGAGCACCACCTCGTAGGTCCTGCCCGGCTGCGCACTGATCTGCACCGGCGACACCACCTGTTGCTCCTCCACCAGTCTCGAAGGTCAAAAGCGAGAACGACCCCTAACCGCCGAAGCGCCCCCTCGCCTCCTCGATCTCGGTCAGGTACCGGGTCGTCCAGGCGCACATCGCGTCGACCGTCGCCCGCAGGGCCTGCCCCGGCTCGGTGAGCGTGTAGTCGACGCGCGGCGGCACCGTCGGGTGCACGACGCGGTTCACCAGGCCGTTGCGCTCCAGCAGGCGCAGGTTCTGGGTCAGCATCTTGTGACTGATGCCGTCGACCTCGGTCTTCAGCTCGGTGAAGCGCTTGGTGGAGTCGCCGATGGTCTCGACGATCAGCAGCGCCCACTTGTTCGCGATGTCCGAGAAGATCTCGCGCGCCAGCGAGTCCGCCCGCGCCAGATCCCCGCTGAGCTGCTTGCTCACCTCTGGGTTCCCTACTCTCGAAAAAGTGCGTTCTTCCAGGTCAGCATTCACTCTCCTATGGTGACCGAGTAACCACAAGAGAGGACGCACCATGGCTGTCACCCTCATCAACCCCGACGGTCTCCCCCAGACCGACGTCTACCACCACGTGGCGGTGGCGACGGGATCGCGGACCGTCTACCTGTCGGGCCAGGTCGACTGGAACGCCTCGCCGGACCTCGCAGGTCAGGTCGAGCAGGCCTACGTGAACGTGCACACCGCGCTGAAGGCGGCCGGTGCGACGTTCGCGGACCTGGTGAAGGTCACCGTGTACGTCGTGGACTGGACTCCGGACAAGATGCCGGAACTACTCAAGGGCATCGAGAACGCCATGACGAGGCTCGGTGAGACCGCGAAGCCGCCCGCGACGTTGATCGGCGTCGCCGCGCTCGACGTGCCGGAGCACCTGGCCGAGGTCGAGGCGGTGGCCGTGCTCGACTGATTTACCGGCGCCTAACCGGTGCGGCGCAGGCTCCTGTCCTGACGAGAGGAGCACCATGCGCGAGCTTCTGGCCGCGGGTGCCGTCGCGGCCGCGGCGGCGGGCCTGCTGGGCACCGGTACCGCCCACGCCGAGACGAACCCCGCCTGCCCCGGCGCCGCCCAGATCGGGTCGACGGCGTACGTGAAGAACGGCAGCACGACCGTCGCGTCGGTCAAGCAGTACGCGGGCTGCGGCAGGAACCACTCGTACGTCTACGTGTGGGACTCGTGGATCTCCAGCCACGGCAGGGACTTCACCCTCCGCGCGTACGTCCTGACGCGATCGAACGTGACGCACGGGTACAAGACGGGCGCACGGGGGCAGCGTGAGCTGTGGTCCGGCGCCGCGGACACGATCGACCAGTGCACGCGTGCGCACGGCGAGGTCGACGGGAGCAACTACTTCCTGTCCACCAACACCGGCGAACGCTGCTGATCACCGTGCTGCGCCCGGTGGCACGCCGCCGGGCGCACGCGGTCACTTGCGCAGGCCGATGAGCAACGCGAGCCCGGCGGACAACGCGATGACGGCGCTGACGACCAGCTGGTTGAGCCAGACGGCCGCGATGCCGCCGTCCTCGCGGAGCAACGCCGTGACGACGAGCCACAGCGCCAGGCCGATCGTGATCTGCCTCAGCAGCGGCACGTCCAGCGGCGCCATCGCCCGCACCATGCCCAGCAGCATGATCACGACGGCCAGCCCCATGGACACCCAGTAGGGCCGGAACGCGTGCGAGGACGCGCTGAAGTGCAGGATCGGTGGCGCGGCGATCAGCCACACGCCCGCCAGGAAGGCGGCGACGCCGGCCCGGCTCTCGACAGTTCGTCCGTGAATGTCCCGCACGCGAACAATTCTCACCTCCAGAGGGCCCGCAGGGGAACACCTCTTTCGTCCCGGTTCGCGGTTAGGGTCGCCGTCATGATCGATCAGACCGCCACCAGGGCGGCCTACGACGCCGTCGCGGGCCTCTACGCCGAGCTCTTCAGCGACGTCCTGAAGACCCTGCCGGTCGAACGCGCCGTGCTGGCCGCGTTCGCCGAGCTCGTGAACGGCCCCGTCGCCGACCTCGGCTGCGGTCCAGGCCACCTGACCGCACACCTGCGCTCGCTCGGGCTGGACGTCTTCGGCGTCGACCTCTCCCCCGAGATGATCGCCCTCGCCCGCAAGGCGCACCCGGACCTGCGGTTCGACGAGGGCACGATGACCGCGCTGGAGCTCGCGGACGGCGCACTGGGCGGGATTCTCTCGTCGTACTCCCTGATCCACACGCCGCCGCGGGACCTGCCGGTCGTGTTCGCCGAGTTCGCACGGGTCCTGGCGCCGGGCGGTCACGTCGTGCTCGGCTTCTTCGCAGGGGACGACCCCGAGCCGCAGCCGTTCGACCACAAGGTGACCCTCGCCTACCGCTGGTCGCCCGACAGCCTGATGGAGTTGTTGCGCCAGGCCGGTTTCACCGAGGTGGCCAGGATGCGTCGCGAGCCGCACGAGGGCGAGCGGCCGTTCCACCACGTGCACCTGCTGGTGCGCAAGGGTTGTGGAGAAACGGTGCAGATCCCGTGAAGGTGTAGCGGGAAAACGGGGAACGGCCGGCCGAGCCGTCTTACCGTCGGGCATGGACACCGTGGACGTGCTCGTCGTCGGAGCCGGGCTGGCCGGCCTCAACACCGCGCGCCTGCTCGCTGAAGCAGGCCTCGACGTGGCCGTGTGTGAGCGCAGGACGAGCCTCGAGACCGGCATCCGCACGACCGGCATCTTCGTCAGGCGCACGCTGACCGACTACGAGCTGCCGCACCTCGGCCCGGCGGTGCGACGGGTGCTGCTCTACCCGCCCTCGCTCCGATCGCCGGTCGAGCTGGTCAGCTCCCGCGACGAGTTCCGGGTGGGCGACATGGCCGGCATCTACACCCAGGCCGTCAAGGACGCCGAACGCGCGGGGGCGCGGGTGAACCTGAACGCCGGCTACCCGGCCAAGGCGACGAAGGCCCGGTTCACGATCGGCGCGGACGGCGCCCGCTCCACGGTCGCGCGGAAGCTCGGCCTCGACGTGAACCGGCAGCTGATCACCGGGATCGAGGAGGTCTATCCGGTCAGGACCGGCTCCACGCCGACGTTCCACTGCGTCGTGGACCCGCGCCTCGCCCCCGGCTACATCGCGTGGGTCATCGACGACGGCGAGCACGCGCACGTGGGGCTCGCCGGCCGTGCCGACCGCTTCACCGCGCCGCTTCCCCAGCTGCTGCAACGGTTCCGCGACAGCTTCCCGACACCCGCGCCGACCGGTCCGGTCAAGCGCAGGGGCGGACCGATCCCGGTCGGCGGGCTGCTGCGCCGGATCGTGTCGCAGGAGGGGCTGCTGGTCGGTGACGCGGCGGGCGCGGTCTCCCCGCTCACCGCCGGTGGGCTCGACCCGTGCATGCGGATGTCCGAGCTCGCGGCGTCGGTCACGTTCGACTACCTGCGCAGCGGCAACAGGTACGTGCTGGAGCACTACGACGGCGCGGCGCTGCGACGCCGTCATCTCCTCCGCTCACAGCTGCGGCGCGGGCTGTCGCTCGTGCGCCAGCCGAGCATCGCCGAACTGGCGTTCAGCACGTTGCGCACGCCGGTCGGCAAGGCCGTGGCGAAGCGGATCCTGTTCACCTGAGACGCACCGGGACGCGACCGCGTCGCGTCCCGGTGGTCATCGGCCGATCAACAGCGGTTCTCCCCTACGGTGTCCACGGTGCGCTCACGGCCCAGCTCACGTCCTGGCTGTACGAGGCGGGGTTGTCGTAAGCGTGCGCGCCGCCGTTCGAGGCGACCCAGACCTCCTCCTGGTAGTGGCGCATGCTGGTGCCGAGCTCGTTGAACGACTCCAGCCGCACGCCACCGGTGCCCTGCTGTGCGCAGAACGTCGCGTCGCGGCGGAAGATGTCCGTGTTGTCGTTCGTGGCGAGCCGGACGCGGAAGTCCGCGTGCCGCAGGAACTGGTTCGGGAAGTTGCGCGCCTCGAGCGAGTAGCAGGTCGGGTCGGCGAGCCCGCGCCGGACGACGAACGTGGCGTCCGACTTCAGCAGGCCGTCGCTGGAGCTCGTCACGACGTCCGTGCGTGCCAGCGCATCGCGGTGCCGCAGGTAGCGGTCCGTGAAGCCGGGCGAGGTCACCCGGAACGACCTGGCCTGGTCCAGCGGCAGTTCCGCACCGCTGCGCCACAACGCGACGCTGATCGCCCACGTCGTGTCCGCGGCGAAGGAGTTCGCGGTGTCCCAGGGGTTCGGGCCACCGCTGCGGGCCAGGTAGACGTTCGAGTTGTAGTGCCGCACGAACGCACCGCGCACGTTGTAGGACTCCAGCGCGGTGCCGCCCGACCCTTCCCTCGGGCAGAACGTGGCGTCGGCGCGGAACAGGCTCGTGCCGTCGTTCACGTCCTTGCGGACGACGGAGTTGCTGTGCCTCAGGAACTCACCGGGGAAGTTCCTCGACTCGAACGACACGCAGGCCGCGTCGGCGAGTCCTGGACGCACGTGGAACGTGGCGTCCAGCCTGCCCACGTCCGTGTTGATCACGTCGGTGCGGGTCGTTCCGCCCGTGTGGCGCAGGTAGCGGTCCGTGTAACCGGAAGTGGTGACACGCAACGACACCACGTCGTCCGGTCCCACCGCCGTGCCGCGTGCCACGGCGAGCACCTTGAGGTTGATGTCCCGCACCCGCGACTCGGTCATCTTCAGGACCTGGCGGTCGTAGGTGTAGAAGCCGTTGACCTCGTTCTCCACGTCGTACGGCTCGGTGTAGACCGACGCGGACAACCCGCGCGTGTGGATCAGCCGTGCGACCTGCTTCGCGACCTCCTCGTACCGCTTGGTCAGCGACTGCTCGTCGGGGTACAGGGCTCCGTAGGCGAACCCGGCGCCCGGCTGGTACTCGTGGCCGACGATCCTGCGGCCCAGGCCGCCGAACTCGCCGAGCATCGCGACCCTGGTGTTGTCGGGCGTGCGGGTCGCGGTCGTGATCTGGTAGTGGTGGTCGTCGATCACGTCACCGTTGCCGGGGTCGGGATCCGAGACGCAGCAGTTGGACCCCGAGTTGTGGTTGATCAGGCGGGTGTTGTCGATCGACCGGACCAGGTTCACGATCCGGCCCGCGTCGTACTCGCCCCAGCCCTCGTTGAACGGCACCCACTGCACGATCGACGTGATGCCCTTGAGCTGGTCGATCATCCGGCGCAGCTCTGACTCGAAGTTGGCGTGCGAGTTCGGGACCTCGTCGACCGAGTCGACCGACGGCATGTCCTGCCAGACCATCAGGCCGAGCCGGTCGGCGTGGTAGAACCAGCGCGCCGGTTCGACCTTGATGTGCTTGCGGACCATGTTGAAGCCCAGCGCCTTCTGGCGTTCGAGGTCCCACCGCAGTGCCGCGTCGGTCGGCGCCGTGTAGATGCCGTCCGGCCAGTAACCCTGGTCGAGCGTGCCCTGCTGGAAGACGAACTTCCCGTTCAGCAACGGCCGCATGACGCCGCCGACCATCGCCTTGCCCAGCGAGCGCATGCCGAAGTAGCCGGTGACGGAGTCCCCGCTGCCCAGCGTCACGCGCAGGTCGTAGAGGAACGGGTCGTCCGGCGACCACAGCCTGGCGTTCGGGACGGGGACGCGCAGGGAGGTTCCGGTGGTGCCGGTCTGCCTGCCGACCACCTGCCCGCCGCTGAGCACCTCCGCGGTGACGCTCTGGCCAGCGGTGCCCTGCACGACCAGGTCGAGCGCGCCCGCGCCGACGTTCGGGGTGGTGTCGAGGCGCGTGACGTGGGCGCTGCGCACCGGTTCCAGCCACACCGTCTGCCAGATGCCGGACGCGGCGGTGTAGAAGATGCCGCTCGGGTCACGGCGTTGCTTGCCGATCGGGTAGCGGCTGCCGTCGACCGGCGAGCTGACGCCGACGACGATCTCGTTCGTGCCCACCTGGAGCGCGGAGGTGATGTCGAACGAGAACGCGTCGAAGCCGCCGGTGTGCGTGCCGACCTGCCTGCCGTTGACCCAGACCCTCGACTCCCAGGTCACCGCACCGAAGTTGAGCTTGACGTTCCGCCCGCTCCAGCCGGACGGAACGGTGAAGGTGCGGCGGTAGAACATGTTGTCCTCGTGCCGCTTGATGCCCGACAGAGCCGACTCGATCGGGTAGGGCACGAGGACGCCCTCCGCCAGCGGCCTGCCGATCGGCGGGTTGCCGAGGTTCGGTGCCCCCGCGAACTCCCAGACACCGTTGAGGTTCTGCCACTCGGTGCGCTGCAGTTGCGGCCGCGGGTACTCGGGCAGCGCGTTCGTCGGCGACACCTGGGAGGTCCAGGGGGTCGCCAGCGGAGGGGTCTTGGGGACCCACTCCACCGCGTGTGCCGCTGTTGGTGTTATGACCGTCGTAGTGATGAGGATTCCGACCAATACGCCCAGGACGCGTCTGGTCATGATGCTCCTATCTGCGCAGTATTCGTTGCAGGACAACGACGATGAGCAGGAACACCCCGCTCACGACAGACTGGTAGTTGCTGTCGAGCGTGCCGATCTGGTTGATGACGTTCTGGATGACCTTGATCAGGCCGACGCCGATCACGGTGCCCAGCACCGTGCCCATGCCGCCGGTCAGCAGGGTGCCGCCGATGACGACGACGGCGATGGCGTCCAGTTCCAGGCCGACACCGATGACCGTGACGCCCGACTGCAGGTAAGCGGCGGTCAGGGCGCCGGCGAGACCCGCCAGCGTGCCGCTCATCGTGTAGACGAGCACCTTGGTCCTGGCGATGGGAACGCCCATGAGCCTGGCCGACTGCTCGGCACCTCCGGTCGCGAACACGTTCTGGCCGAAGCTGGAGCGGTTCAGGACCGCACCGCCCAGCACGCAGAGCACGGCCGCGATGAAGATCGGGTAACCGAAGCCGAACACCGTGCCGCGGCCCAGTTCGACGAACGCGCTGTCCGCCGGGATCTGGTAGGTGGTGGCGCCCTCGTCGGTGATGACGAGCAGCAGGCCGCGCGCGAACAGCAGGGACGCCAGGGTGACGATGAACGGCGCCATGTTCGTGCGTGCGATCAGCAGGCCGTTGACCAGGCCGATGAGACCGCAGACCACCAGCGGCAGCAGCAACGCAGCCAGGAAGCCGTACTGCGACCCCCAGGCCGCCAGCACGCCTCCCAGCGCGTAGACCGAGCCCACGGACAGGTCGATGCCGCCCGTGATGATCACGAACGTCATGCCGAGCGCGATCACCGCGAGGAACGAGCCCTGCAGCGCCAGGTCGCGCACGTTGTCGAGGCTGCCGAAGCGCGGGAAGACCAGCCAGGACACCGCGACCATGACCACCAGCGCGACGGCGGCGCCTTGGCGTTGCAGGACCTTGGTCCTCGACGCGGTCGACCTCGTGACAGCGGGTTGGGTGATCATCGGCGCTCCCGAGCCACGTACACGGCGGCGATGATGATCGCGGCCTGGATCATCTGCGCGATCGAGTCCGGCAGGTTGTGCTTGATCAGCGTGGCCCTGACGAGC
>JASLAV010000171.1 GCA_030146905.1 Lentzea sp.
AGACGGAGCTGTTCCGCGTGCGCGGGCCCGAGGTGCCGGTGCGGCTGGTCACGCTCAGCCGGTACTCGGGCGCGTCCTGGGAGGCGGCCACCACGTACGGGCCGCTGGGTGTCGTCGACGAGCCGGACCTGCCCATCGGCGCGAAGTTCCAGGACGCCAGCGTCGACCTGCGGATCACCGGGTTGCAGGGCGAGTGGCTGCCGGGGGTGGGCAAGCCGCGGGCGGTGTCGCTGAGCAACGTCATGGTGGACCCGGACAGCGGGTCGCTCGTGGTGGCAGAGGGCATCAGGACGGGGTTGAGCTACACGGTGCGCGGTGTCGTCGAGACGCCCGCGGACACCGATCTCGCCGAGGCCCAGGTCCCGCCGAACGCGACGAGGTACACGGCGCTGCCGCGGCTGCCGTTCACGCGGGCCGACTACGCGCGGCAGGCGACAGCCAACGCGCGCACGCCGTACGAGAAGGCCGTGGCACTGGAACAGGTCGTGCGGCTCAACCGGCGCCCGGACGCCGAGGCGCCGGTCGGGTCGTCGTACGCGCGGCTGGAGACGTTCCTGTTCGGGGCGCCGGGCGAGTCAGGGGCCGGTGCGGGCACGGCCGAGCAGTTCGCGTCGGCGTACGCGGTGCTCGCGCGGGCGGTCGGGCTGCCGACGCGCGTGGTCGTCGGGTTCCAGCCGGTGCCGGAGAAGGACGGGGAACGGATCGTCCGCGCCTCCGACGCCACGGCCTGGCCGGAGGTCTACTTCAGCGGGTGGGGCTGGGTGGCGTTCGACCCGGTGTCGGGCAACGGAAGCGGGCCCAGCGCCGCCTCGAAACGCGAGGTGCTGAACCGGCTCGCGTCGACCACCGCGAAGCCCACGCCCACCTCCCTGCAGTCCGTGCCGCCGCTGGTGCAGCCGACGGCCGTGCGGCCCGACGCGGCGGCCGCACCCGAGACGCAGGAGCGGTTCCCGCTCTGGGTGCTCACGCCGGCGGTCCTCCTGCTCGGCCTGTACGTGGCGCGGACGTCGCGGCGCCTGAGGCTGAGGGCGGCCGGGCCGGTGGGCGCGTGGAACGAGGTGCTGGACTCGTTGCAGCTCGCCGGGGTGAGGCCGAAGCCCAGCCGCACGGTGCCGGACGTCGGACGTGACTGGGGCGAGGCGGGGCAGAGGCTCGCCGTGCTGGTGGACGAGGCCGCGTTCGCGCCGGGGGCGGGGAAGACCGAACACAGCTGGCCGCTCGCGCGGCAGGTGCGCAAGGCGGTGCGGCGCAAAGCTTCCTGGTGGCGCAAGGCGGTGTGGGCTGTCGATCCACGCCCGTTGTTCCGGCGCTAACGCACGACCTGCGCGGGAATGCAGTTCTTCCCCGTCACCTTGAGCAGGTCCTCGCACAGCCCCGCCGCCACGTCCGACGGGAACGGGCCGATCCACACGAACTGGGTGAACCTCGTGTCCTCGGGGACGATGGCGGTGCAGACGTCGTCCCGTCTGGTCAGGAACGCGGTCTGGTCGCGCAGCGCGGGATTGGTGCCTTCGCGGTGCTGCACCCACATGGTCTCGTAGTCCACCAGCACCTTGACCTCCTCCGCCCGCATCGCGCCTTCGAGCGAGTGCAGGACGAGGACGGACGAGCCGGGGTCGCAGGGCATGTCGCTGTACTCGAGCTGGACGGGCTCGCTGCGCGGTGTGGGCGAGGATTCCCCGTCGACGGTGGAGGCCGGCCCGAGGTGGCCTCCGATGAGCATCCCGATCCCGATGCCGACCACGAGCGGGATGGCAGCCAGCGCCAGTGTGCGGCGTTTGTGTCCGCGCGCGAACATCGGCGGGCCGGCATAACGAGCGCTTTGCACGCGGGGGACCGTACGCCAATGCGTGCGCCCGCAACAACGCGGCCTCGAAACGTCAATTCCTGTTGGCGCAGACTTTCGCGGAGCTTCCGCGTTCACCGTTGTAGCCGAACGCCGCGATCTGGAAGCACCGGCGTGATCCGCCGCCGTCCTCGATCAGGTACGTCGTGCCGCCACCGGTCACCCGAGTCACCGCGAGGGGCTTGGCGCCGGTCACGTCGACCACCACGAACTCGGCCCGCCCGTCGCTCGGGTCGCTCCACTCGAGCTCGATCGCCTTGCCCTGGTACTCCGCGCGTTTCAGCACGGGGATGAACTTCGGGTCGGTGTTCGGCGGCGGGCCCGCGTCGGCGGACTCGGGCGTCGGCACGGGCGGTGTCGTGGTCGTCACCGGGGGTGCTGCCTGCTGCTTCTCATCCGTGCGGTTGAGGAGCATGCCCGCGACGACGCCGCCGGTCACCGCGACCACGGCCAGCAGCGCGAGCACAACACCGCGCTTGGACCTGCGGACCGGTGCCGTCGTCGGTTCGGCGGGTGGCAGGTCGACGGTCGGCAGCACCGCGACCGGAGGCGGGGGAGGTGGTGCCACGACGAGGTCGTGCTGCCGGTAGGTCAGGTCCTCCAGCCTGCCGCGCCAGGAGTCGTCCGGTTCCGGTTCGCGTTCCGGTTCCTGTTCCGGCTCGGGAACGTACCCGCGCGGCCCGAAACCGGGCGCCTCCGTCGGTCCGTCCGGGATGAACTGCTCGCGCTCGCCCAGCATCGCCGTCGAGTCGGGGTCCACAACGGACAGGGAGGTGCCGGACGCCACCGCCGCCAGCGCGTCGCGCAGCTCCAGTGCCGAGGCGTAGCGCTCCGCCCTGTCCTTGCGCAGGCAGCGTTGCAAGACGGCCACGAGCGACGCGGGCACGTCGAACCGGGTCAGCGCACGGGGTTCGGCGGTGCTCACGCGACCGACGTAGGAGAGCAGCGTGTCCTCGTCCGGGTTGTCCGAGGCGAACGGAGGCTTGCCCTCCAGCAGCGTGAACAGCGTCGAGCCGAGCGACCAGATGTCGTCGGCGAACGACGGCGTGCCGCCCTCGATCATCTGCGGGGCCGCGTGCCGATAGCTGACCATCTGCAGCGACGCGGAATGTCCGGCGTCGGCGCCGCGCGCGATGCCGAAGTCGGCCAGCACGCAGGAAGTGGGGAGCACGAGGACGTTCTGCGGCTTCACGTCGCGGTGCAGGATGCCCTGGCCGTGCGCGAACGCCAGCGCGTCGGCCACCGCGATGCCCGCCGCCACCACGGCCGCCACGGGCAACGGGCCCATGGCGCGCAAACGGTCGTGCAGCGAGCCGCGCTCGTAGAACTCCATGACGATGCACGGGCGACCGTCGGGCAGCGTCCCCGTGTCGAGGACGGTGACGATGTGCGGGTGCTGGCGGCCGAGCTCGACGGTGATCGCCAGCTCACGGCGGAACCGCGTCACCGTCGCCGGGTCGGTCACCTGCAGCACCTTGACCGCGACATCGCGGCCCAGACCGTCCTGGCGGGCGCGGTAGATCGTGCCCTCGCCACCTTGCGCGATCACGCGGAATCCGCTGTAGCCGGGCAGCGCGATCTCGGGCGTCTGCGCGACACCCGGCGCGGGCGCCCACGCCATCAGATCGTCTTCCACCGGCGGATCCTATCCCGGAGCGGTCATCCCACCGCCGGAAGTTCGCCGGGAAGGGCGTGGAGGGTTCGGCTCAGTCGCCGACCACTTTCACCTGGAACCCCAACGTCTGCAGCATTCCGGTCAGCATCACGCGGGTGTTGTCCTCGGCGCGCTTGAGCAGTTCCGACTGCTTCGCGGCCTCCGCGAGCTTGGCCTCGGCCGCGACGTAGAACTTCTGCTGGTCGGGCGGTCCCGCCAGCGCCTGCAGGTCGTTGATCAGCCCGCGTTCCTGGCTGAAGACGTACGACCTGTCGTGGTGCATGTTCGGTTTGTCCAGCTGCGGTTTCGGCAACCGGAGCTCGACGGTCTTGCCGTCCGGCGACACGACGAGCCCGTCGTCCTTCAGACTGCCGAAGTCGACGTAGGCGTTGACCGATCCGGCCGCGACGAACAGGGTGCGTTCACCGGCCAGTGCCGCGGGTACCCACTTCACGTCGTTCTCGATGTCGAGCACGACCTGGAACTCACCTGCCGCGGCGTGGTACTGGCTCAGGTCGCGCACCGACTTCAGCATCGCCGGCTGGCTGCGGTCGATCGACTCGTCGCCGAAGGGCTTGAACTGCCCGAAGACGAACACCGCAGTACCGAGGACGATGAGAACGGCCGCGGCCAGAGCTCCACGCGTGATCCAGCGCCTGTACACCGCGTTGGAGTACCCGTGAGGTGATGCGCGCACACGGTCCGTATGGGCTAATCGACCCGTGCGGAATCAGTTCCGTGTCCACGTGGTTGGCTTGGACGAGACAGGAACGATTGCTCAGGAGGCGTGCGGTGGACCCGGAGAACCTGTACGAGGTGGACTCGGAGGTGCCGGACCTGACAGGCGCGGTGTTGCTGCACCACTTCGAGGGATTCATGGACGCCGGCGCCGCAGGACGGCTGCTCGCCGAGCACCTGCTCGAAACCCTGGAGAGCCGCGTCATCGCGCGCTTCGACGTCGACGGTCTGATCGACTACCGCTCGCGCCGGCCGCTGATGACCTACGCGACCGACCACTGGGAGGACTACGCAGCCCCGGAACTGGTCGTGCACCTGCTCTGGGACAGCGCCGGTCACCCGTTCTTGCTGCTCAAGGGCCCTGAGCCCGACCGCGGCTGGGAGGCGTTCATCCAGGCCGTGCGCGCGCTCGTCGACAGGTGGGGCGTGCGTCTGACCGTGGGCTTCCACGGCATCCCGATGGGCGTGCCGCACACACGGCCGTTGAACGTCATCGGCCACGCGACCCGGCCGGAGCTCGTGTCCGAGTACCAGCCGTTCTTCAACCGCGTGCAGGTGCCGGGCAACGTGTCGGGGCTGCTGGAGTTCCGCCTCGGCGAGGCGGGCCACGACGCGCTGGGCTTCGCCGCCCAAGTGCCGCACTACCTGGCGCAGTCGCAGTACCCGACCGCCGCCGTCACCCTGCTGGACGCCGTCGCCCGAGCCACGGGCCTCGCACTGCCGATCGGCTCGCTGGTCGACGCGGCCCAGGCCGCCGACGCGGAGATCCACCGGCAGGTCGCGGAGTCCGAGGAGGTCGCGCAGGTCGTGGAAGCGCTCGAGCGGCAGTACGACGCCTTCATCCAGACTGTCGGCAACACCGACCTCCCCAGCGCGGACGAACTGGGCGCCGAGTTCGAACGGTTCCTGGCCGAGCAGCAGCGTCCGCCGGACCACCTGTAGGAGCGAGCGATGGCCACCTGGGACGACGTGCACAGGATCGCCACCTCCATGCCCGACGTCACGGAGCGGGTGCGCGAGGGCGTCGTCGACTGGAGGGTCAGGGAGAAGCTCTTCGTCTGGGAACGGCCGCTGCGGAAGACCGACCTGACGGCACTGGGCGCCTCGGCGCCCTCCGGGCCGATCCTGGCCGCTCGGGTGCCGGACCTGGGGGCCAAGGAGGCGCTGCTGGCCTCCGACGGGTCGGTCTACTTCACGACGCCGCACTTCCACGGGTACCCGGCGATCCTGGTGCGGCTGGAGCACATCGAGGTCGGGGAGCTGGAAGAGCTGATCGTGGAGGCGTGGCACGCACGGGCCCGCCGCCGTTAGGGGGTAGGGCGGCCGTGGAGTTCTTCTGCTGGCACCGGGACCGGCCGGGCTCGCTGCCGCTGCGCGAGCGGCTCGTCCAGGAGCACTGGTCCTACATGGACTCCTTCGAGCTGATCGCCCGCGGCCCTACCTTCTCCGCGGGCGTCCTCACCGGCAGCGTGCACGTGGTCGACGTACCGGACGCGGCCGCGGCGAGGGCGTTCGCGTTCGACGAGCCGAACTACCAGGCAGGCGCGTACCGCGACGTGCTGCTGCGCAGGTGGCGCAACGTGCTCGGGCGGGCGGTGCAGGACTTCCCCGGCGGGCGAGACGGTGGCGGGCACCTCGTCCTCGGGTTCGGCTCGGGGGAGGCCGTGGACCTCGTGCCGCGACGCACCGACGAGTTGATCGCCTGCGGTCCGCTGCTGTCCGACGACGGCACCGCCTGGCTGGGGACGGCGGCGCTGGTCAGGTCGGACGATCCGGCCGCCGTGCTGACGCTCGACCGGTACGACGCCGTCGAGGTCTGCGAGTGGGAGTTCGGCGGACGGCGTTAGAGCTCTCCGACGGTGGTCACGGCGGCGTGCCGGGGAAGAGCGTGCCGGTCGTCACTTCGCGCCCTTCAGGGACCTGTCGAACACGTTGAGGAGCAGGAACAGCACGCTCACGACGACGAGGAACGCGGTGAGGTCGTGCAGGCCGTCCGTGTCCACGTGGGGGCCGAAGACGGCGCCCTGCACCGCGGCCGACACGATCGCGCCGAGGTAGACGAACGTGCGCAGCAGGCCCGCCGAGGCGCCGACGCGGGCGGGATCCGCCTGCCGGTACACGGCGTGCTGCAGCGTGAGGCCGTTGAGGCCCTGCGGAAGCCCGCTGACGACCACGATCACCAGAAGTATCCACAGTGGACTGGACGGGTGCAGGGCGAGCATCAGCACGCACACGACGACCTGCGCGGCGGAGGAGACGATCAGCTTGGCCCGCAACGCCTGGCGGCGTCCGGTCACCGCCGCCACGACGATGGCGGTGCCGAACAACGGCAGCAGGAGCAGGCCGGCCTGGCTCGCGGACAGGCCGCGGGTCGCCTGGAGCCACTGCGTGAACCCGTAGATGAAGCCGTACGACACGACGTTCGCGAGCAACGCGCGTGCGTAGGTGATCAGCAGTGGCGTGTTCAGGCCGCGCAGGTCGAACAACGGCGCGCTTTCCGCACGGCGGGGCTCGTCGCGCGGGAAGTAGCGCCACCCCAGCGCGAACGCGGCCACCGCCAGCGGGATGTTGATCGCGAGGGTCGTGCGCCAGCCGCCGAGGTCGATCAGCAGCCCGCCCAGCGGCGGGCCGATCACCGCGACGGTCTGGGTCGAGATGGCCAGGATCGTGAGCACGCCGCCGGGGCTGTCCTCGCCGGTGCGGTCGGCCTCGTCGCGCAGCAGGCGCATCGCGGCGGGGTAGCCGGCGCAGGTGCCGAGCCCGAGCAGGACGCGGGCCACCACGAGCACGACCAGGTTCGGCGCGACCGTGCCGAGCACGCCGGCGATGCCGACCAGTGCCGTCGCGGGCAGGAACAGCTTGCGCGGGCCGTAGGTGTCGATCAGGCGGCCCGCCACCGGCTGCCCGATCGCTGTGGTGACGTAGAGGGAGGTGACCAGCCACGCGATCGCCGACGGCGGCTCGCCCAGTGCGATGCCGATCGGCACCAGCGCGACGGACAGGATGGTCGAGTTGATCGGGTTCAGCACCGCGCCCGCGACCAGCGGGGTGATCAGCCGGCGGTCGAACCCGCTCATTCGTCCACCACGCGCTCCAGCAGCGTGACCGCTTCCTCGATCACCCGTCGCTCGGACTCGGTGAACCGTTGCGTGAGCGCCTCGGTCAGCCATTCGAGCCGTTGAGCACGCGCGCCCTGGGCGGCCGCGCGGCCGGCCTCGGTGAGCGTGATGAGGGTGCGCCGCCCGTCGTCGGGGTCGGCGGCGCGGTCGATGAGGCCCTGCTCGTGCAGGGTGGCGAGCGTCTTGGCCATGGACTGCGGCTTCACGCGCTCGGCACCGGCCAGCCGGCTGGCGGTCGACGGTTCGTCGAGCAGCAACAGCCTGGCCAGCGCCGAGGCCTGTGGCGCGCTCAGGTCGTGCACCGACGACTCGTCCTGAAGCTTGCGGCGCAGCCGTTGCACGAAGACGCGCAGGCGCTGGTTGAGCGCGGCGGGATCGGTCACGATAGACAGCCTAGACTGAACAGTCTGGGCTGTCGATCAGTAGCGGACGAACCGGTAGTGCAGGCCCGAGCCCGACTCCTGCCACTCGCCGACGTCCACCGGCTCCCGGTCCACGGCGGGCGCGAAGGTGTCGCCCTCGAACGTCTCGCGGATCTCGGTCACCTCGACGCGGTCGGCGAACGGCAGCGCCGCCGCGTAGACCGCCGACCCGCCGATCACCCACAGGTCACCGGTGACGTCCTTCAGCGCCGCCTCCAGCGAGCCGAACGTCTCGGCGCCCTCCTGCGGCGTGCGCGACAGCACCAGGTTGCGGCGGCCGGGCAGGGGGCGGAAGCGCGGCGGCAGCGACTCCCACGTGCGGCGGCCCATCAGGACGGCGGAGCCCGCGGTGATCTCCCGGAAGCGCTTCATGTCCTCGGGGACGTGCCACGGGATGGCGTTGTCGCGGCCGATCACACCGTTGGCGGCCTGGGCCCAGATCAGCCCGATCACACCGCCACCGGCGCCTTGATGCCGGGGTGCGGGTCGTAGCCGACGACCTCGAAGTCCTCGTACGCGTAGTCGAACAGGGAGTCGGCCTGCGCCATCCTCAGCGACGGGAACTCGCGGGCCTCACGGCTGAGCTGCAGCTCGACCTGCTCGACGTGGTTGTCGTAGATGTGGCAGTCGCCGCCGGTCCAGATGAAGTCGCCGACGCCGAGACCGGTCTGGGCGGCGATCATGTGCGTCAGCATGGCGTAGGAGGCGATGTTGAACGGCACGCCGAGGAACAGGTCCGCGCTGCGCTGGTAGAGCTGGCACGACAGCTTGCCTTCGGCGACGTAGAACTGGAAGAACGCGTGGCACGGCGGCAGGGCCATCTGCGCGATCTCACCGACGTTCCACGCGGACACGATGATGCGCCGCGAGTCCGGGTTCGTCCTCAGCGTCTTGAGGACCTCGGTGATCTGGTCGACGTGCCCGCCGTCCGGGGTCGGCCACGACCGCCACTGCACGCCGTAGACCGGGCCCAGCTCACCCTCGGGGGAGGCCCACTCGTCCCAGATGGACACGCCGTGCTCCTGCAGCCACTTCACGTTGGAGTCGCCGCGCAGGAACCACAGCAGCTCGTACGCGATCGACCTGAAGTGCACCTTCTTGGTCGTGATCAGCGGAAAGCCGGCGGCGAGCGGGTAGCGCAGCTGGTGGCCGAAGATCGACCGCGTGCCGGTGCCGGTGCGGTCCTGCTTGCGGACGCCCTCCTTCAGGACGTGGCGGAGCAGGTCTTCGTACTGCGTGTCGGGCATGAAAGCACATTAGCTCCAGAAACCCGGTGCGGTGCATTCGGCTAGAGCGTGGCGAGCGCCTCGACGAGCGGCTTGAGCTCCGGGATGCCGGAAGCCTCCTCCAGCGACGAGGAGAGGACCTCGTCGTGCGTCGGGCGGGCGAGCGCGAGCAGCTCGTGGCCCTTCTCGGTGACCTCGGTGTAGATGCCGCGCCGGTCGGTGGGGCAGAGGTAGCGCGCGAGCAGGCCGCGGTCCTCGAGCCGCGTGACCAGGCGCGTCGTGGCCGACTGGCTGAGCACCACCGCGTTGGAGAGCTGGTTCATCCGAAGGTGGAACCCGTCCTGCCGGTTGAGCACGTCCAGAACGGTGTACTCGCTGACCGAGAGCTCGTGGGCCTTCTGCAGCGCTCTTTCGAGGCGGTCCTCGATGCGCGCGTGCAGCGCCGCGAGCGTGCGCCAGCCCTGTGCGCGCGTCTGGACGGCGTCGTCGTCCAGTGACATAGGTCAACCCTCCGCGAATAGACAGCGTCTGCAACTATTGCTTACGCTTGTAATCGTCTTCAGCAAGTCTACCGGGGAGAGACATGGATCTGTCGGGACGTTCGGCGCTGGTGACGGGTTCCACCGCGGGCATCGGCTTCGCGACGGCGGAAGGCCTGCTCAAGGCGGGTGCCGCTGTCGTCGTCAGCGGCCGCAGCGAGGAGCGCGTGGCCGAGGCGGTCGGCAAGCTCAGCGGCTACGGCGACGTGCGCGGTGTCGCGGCGGACATCTCGACGGCGGAGGGCGCGGCCGAGATGACGCGCCAGGTGCCCGACGTGGACGTGCTCGTCAACAACCTGGGCATCTACGGCGCGAAGCCGGTGTTCGAGATCGACGACGCCGAGTGGCAGCGGTTCTTCGACACCAACGTCATGTCCGGCGTCCGGCTCGCCCGGCACTACACGCCCCGCATGGTCGAGCGCGGCTGGGGCCGGGTGATCTTCGTCAGCAGCGAGTCGTCCGTCTTCACGCCCACCGAGATGGTCCATTACGGCATGACCAAGACCGCGCAGCTCGCGATCTCCCGCGGCATGGCCCAGGAGGTCAAGGGCACCGGTGTCACGGTGAACTCGGTGCTGCCGGGCCCGACGCTCACGCCCGGTGTCGAGGAGTTCATCCGCGACCGCGTGGGGGAGGGCGGCGAGGCGGAGTTCGTCCGCACCGAACGCCCGACCCTGCTGCTGGGCCGCCTGATCCGCCCGCACGAGGTCGCGAACCTCATCACCTACGTCGCGTCGGACCTGTCGTCCGCGACGACCGGAGCCGCGTTGCGCGTCGACGGCGGCACCGCACCGACGCTGATTCCCTGATCACCAGTAAGGATTCGCCTTGAACAACGTGAAGCTCAACAACGGCGTCAGCATGCCCCAGCTCGGCTTCGGCGTCTGGCAGGTGCCGGACGAGGAGGCCACGCCCGCCGTCGCGGAGGCGTTGAACGCGGGCTACCGCAGCATCGACACCGCTGCCGTCTACGGCAACGAGAGCGGCGTCGGCGCCGCCATCGCGCAGTCCGATGTGGACCGCGACGAGGTGTTCGTCACCACCAAGCTCTGGAACTCCGCCCACGGCTACGACTCCGCGCTGCGCGCGTTCGACGAGTCGATGCGCAAGCTCGGGCTGGATGTCCTCGACCTGTACCTGATCCACTGGCCGACGCCCGCCCGCGACCTCTACGTCGACACCTGGAAGGCGTTCGTCAAGCTGCAGGAGGAGGGCCGCGTCCGCGCGATCGGAGTCTCCAACTTCCAGCCCGCGCACCTGCGGCGCCTGGCCGATGAGACCGGCGTCGTGCCGGCGGTCAACCAGATCGAGCTGCACCCGTACTTCCAGCAGAGCGAGCTGCGCGCGTTCCACGCCGAGCACGGCATCCACACCGAGGCGTGGTCGCCGCTCGGGCAGGGTGGTGAGCTGTTGAAGGACCCGGTGGTCGAGGAGATCGCCTCCGCGCACGGCCGTTCCGCCGCCCAGGTCGTGCTGCGCTGGCACCTGCAGATCGGCAACGTCGTGATCCCGAAGTCCGTGACGCCGTCGCGCATCCGGGAGAACATCGCGGTGTTCGACTTCGAGCTGTCGGAGACCGAGCTCGCCGCGCTGTCCACCCTGGACCGCGGTGGCCGCATCGGCCCGAACCCCGACGAGCTCAACTAGTCGCAGACGCACGAAGCCCCGGCCCGCCTCTCTCCCGCGGCCCGGGGCTTCGCCGGCGACGAACCCGAAGGACTCAGGCTCGCATGACTGTGGCGATCGGGATCCGCGCCGCGCGGATGGCCGGGATGAGGCCACCCAGCACACCGGCGACGAGACCCGCGATCACGCCCGCGACACCCGCCTCCCACGGGAAGGTGGTGCCCTGCAACGACGGGAAGCTGTTGCCGGACAGCATCAGCGCGACCTCCAGCCCCGCCGCTCCCGTGCCGATCGCCAGTGCGGCGGTCAGCAGGCCGGTCAGCAACGTCTCTGCGAGCACGATGCCCGCCAGGAGCATGCGCGACATGCCCACCGCGCGGCGCAGCGCGAACTCCTCGACCCGCTCGCCGACCGTGGCGAGGCCGACGTTGAGGATGCCGGCGACGCCGATCAGCAGCACCAGGAACGCCATGCCGAGGAAGATCAGCCGCAGGATCCTCAGCTGGGACTCCATGCGCTCCTTGGAGTTCACCGTGGTGAAGTGCATCTGGTCCTGTGGCAGACCCGCGCCGACGAGCTTGGCCGTCAGCAGCCGCTGGAGGTCTTCCGAACCGGGCTGCAGGTAGACCTGGAGCTGGGTGGACCCGCCTCCGCGGAGCCGGCTCAGGTCGCTGGAGGCGGTCTCGTTCGCCGTCGGCATCCACGTGCGCAGCTCGTCGAGGCGCATGTAGATCCGCGGCTGGCTGCCGCCGTCGTCCACGACGCCGACGATCTGCGGTGTCACGTGGTGCGACGCGCCTTCGATCATCATCTCGCCGGGGATCTCGTACTGGGCGAGGCCCTTCGCGGCTTCCTCGTTCAGCACGATCCTGGGGGCGAGCGACGGAGCGGTGGTGAAGTCGAGCCAGCTGCCGGAGACCGGGCGGTACGGCTTGAACGAGCGGATGTCGCCGGTGAGCGCGACCATGTCGACCTGGATGGCCTGGCCGTCCGGCTTCTTCTCCGGTGCCTTCTGCTCCTGGCACCTGCCGCTGGCGTCGCAGTACATCATGGAGCCGCCGTAGTTGCCGCCGCGGTTCGCGTACTCGAACGGCGAGCCGCCCTCGTTGATCGGCCGCACGCCGGGCTCGCCGATGATCGCCGCCGAGCTGACCATCGCGACCGCGTCCGAGCGGCCCTTCAGCGTGCTCTCGACGATCCCCGACGCGCCCTTCTCGCCGGGGATGTAGCCCGTCACGGTGCCGTCCTTGCCCGACTGCAGCTCGACGTCGGTGAGCATCGCGCGTTCGGCGATCTCGGAACCGGCCTGCACCGCCACGATCGCGAGCACACCGAGGAACAGCGACACCATCGACAGGAACGTGCGCAGCTTGCGGGCACGGATGCCCTGCCCGCCGATGACGAGGGCGGACCGGAACTTGCCGGAGAACATCAGTTGAACCGCCCGTCGCGCAGCTCCAGCACGCGGCCCATCTTGCGCGCGTGGTCGTGGTCGTGCGTGACCAGCACGAGACCGCAGCCCTGCCTGGTCGTGTTGAGCAGCACCTCGACGACGAGGTCCCCCGTCTCGGTGTCGAGTGCGCCCGTCGGTTCGTCCGCGAGGATCACGCGCGGCTGGCGGACCAGCGCGCGGGCGATCGCGACGCGCTGCTGCTCACCGCCGGAGAGCCTGGTGGGCTTGGACTTCGCGAGGTGCGCGAT
>JASLAV010000196.1 GCA_030146905.1 Lentzea sp.
GCGGACGTCATGGTCGTCACGCCCGTTCGGGACGGAATGAACCTCGTGTGCAAGGAGTACGTGGCCTGCCGATATGATCTTGGTGGAGCTCTGGTGCTCAGCGAGTTCGCCGGCGCTGCCGCAGAACTGACCAGTGCGTTCCTGGTGAACCCCCACGATCTGGACGGTGTCAAGAACGCACTGCAGGCCGCCCTCGACATCGATCCCGCTGAAGGCCGCCGTAGGATGCGCGCGCTGCGCCGCCAAGTCCTCACCCACGACGTTGATCGCTGGGCAAGGTCGTTCCTGGAGGCGTTGGGCACGCAGACCTCGGTCTGAATCCTTTCAGATCCCATGACCCATCGAGTGCTCCAGGAGGGGCGTTGACCGCCGAGGCCCTCCCCGCCGAACTGCGCCGCGCCATCGTGCAACTGGCCAGGACCCCGCGACTGCTGGTCGCCAGCGACTACGACGGAACACTCGCGCCGATCGTGAGCGACCCGGAAGCGGCTCGCCCGCTGCCGGAGTCGGTGAACGCGCTGCGTTCCCTCGCGAGCCTGCACGAGACCACGTCAGCCGTGATCTCCGGCCGTGCGCTGCGCGATTTGGCAACCCTTTCCCGCCTGCCTGGCGAGGTCCACCTGGTGGGCTCGCACGGCTCAGAGTTCGACGTCGGCTTCGTCCACGCGCTCGACGCCAACGCCAAGGCGTTGCTGCGGCGCATCGAAGCCGACCTGGAAGACATCGTCGACGGCCAAGAGGGCGTGCACCTCGAGGTCAAGCCGGCCTCGGTCGCGGTGCACGTGCGTCGTGCCGCGAGCGAGGAGATCGGCGAGGCGGTGCTGTCCGCCGTCCGGTCCGGTCCGTGCACCTGGGAAGGTGTGCAGGTCACCGAGGGCAAGGCCGTGATCGAACTGGCCGTCGTCGAGACCAACAAGGGCCAGGCGCTCGACATCCTGCGCCACCAGGTCGGCGCCACCGCGGCGATCTTCCTGGGCGACGACGTGACGGACGAGAAGGCGTTCGCCCGCCTGTCCGGCCCCGACGTCGGCATCCGCGTCGGTGCGGGCGAGTCGCTGGCCGGGTACTACGTGAACGACCCGGCCGACGTGGCGACCGTGCTCGCGTTCCTCCTGGAGGAGCGCAGGGCGTGGCTACACGGCGACCAGGCCGTGCCGATCGAGCGCCTGACCATGCTCGCGAACGAGCGTTCCGTCGCCCTCGTGACGCCGGACGCCAAGGTCAACTGGCTGTGCCACCCGGAACCGGACTCGGCGGCGATCTTCGCCGACCTGCTGGGCGGACCGGCCGCGGGCCACTTCTCGATCAAGCCGGAGCACGGGTCGCTGCCACTGGGCCAGCGCTACCTGCCGGGCACGATGATCGTGGAGACCCGCTGGTCGCGGCTCCTGGTGACGGACTACCTGGAGCACGACCTCGCGTCGCACCGCACGGACCTCGTCCGGCGGATCTCCGGCTCGACCAACGCGGTGATCACGTTCGCGCCGCGTCCCGAGTTCGGCCAGGTGCCGGTGCGGCTGCTGCGCGAGCGCGAGGGCCTGCGGATCGTCGGCACGTCGGACCCGATGGTGCTGCGCTCGCCGGGCGTCGACTGGGAGATCACCTCCGACGGCCAGCAGGAGACCGCACGCGCGATCGTGCGGCCTCGTGAGGGCGCGCCGGTGTTGCTGGAGCTGCGGTGCGGCACCGACGACATCTCCGAGCACACCCTCCCCGAGTCGGTGCGCCGCGACCGCGCGGCTGGCTACTGGTCGGACTGGGCGGCGGGGCTGCGGCTGCCGACCGTCCAGACGGACCTGGTGCTGCGCTCGGCACTGACGTTGCGCGGCCTGGTGCACAAGGACTCCGGCTCGATCATGGCTGCGGCTACCACGTCGCTGCCCGAAGAGCTCGGCGGCGTCCGCAACTGGGACTACCGCTACTGCTGGCTGCGCGACGGCGCGATGACCGCCGCCGCACTGGTGTCGGTGGGCTCGTACGCGGAGGCCGACGGCTTCCTGGCGTGGCTGCACGGCGTCCTGGAGACCATCCCGGGCCCGGAGCGGCTCCACCCGCTGTACACGCTGCAGGGCACCCAGCTGGGCGCGGAGGCCGTGATCGACACGCTGCCGGGCTACGCGGGCTCGCGCCCGGTGCGCGTCGGCAACCTCGCCAACCAGCAGGTGCAGCTCGACGTGTTCGGCCCGGTCGTGGACCTCGTGGTCCAGCTGGCGTCCGCACGCGGGTCGTTGTCGGACGCCGACTGGGCGATGGTCCAGGCGATGGCCGAGGCCGTCTCGCGGCGCTGGCACGAGCCGGACCACGGCATCTGGGAGGAGCGGCACGCGCCGCGCCACCACGTGTACTCCAAGGTCATGTGCTGGCTGACGATCGACCGCGCGATCAAGCTCGGCGAGCAGTTCAGCCGGGAGCTGGACCCGTCCTGGGTCCCGCTGCGCGACACGATCGCCACGGACGTGCTGAAGAACGGCTGGAACGACGAGGTCCAGTCGTTCACCACGGCCTACGACGGCGACGACCTGGACGCCGCGTCGCTGTTCGTCGGCCTGTCGGGCCTGATCGACCCGACCGACGAGCGCTTCCAGTCGACGGTGACCGCCATCGAGGCCGAGCTGCGGTCCGGCTCGACCGTGTACCGCTACCACCGCGACGACGGCCTGCCGGGCGACGAGGGCGGCTTCCACCTGTGCGCCGCCTGGATGATCGAGGCCTACCTGCTCACCGGCCGCCGCACGGAGGCCGAGGAGCTGTTCGCCCAGATGGTGGACGCGGCAGGCCCCACCGGCCTGCTGCCCGAGGAGTACGACCCGGTGGCGGAGCGCTCGCTGGGCAACCACCCGCAGGCGTACTCGCACCTGGGCCTGATCCGGTGCGCCCAGCTGCTCTCGCGCTGATCGCCTAGAACCGGTGCAGCCGCGGCCTTCCAGGCCGCGGCTGCACTCGTTCCGGGGGAAGTCCGGGCGGTCAGGGCCGCGGCGGCACCTTTTGGATGATCTTCGCCGTTCCCGGCGAACGGCCCTGCAGGGCGATCACGTCGCCCTTGCCGAGGTGCGACCACGCCGGGGGTACGAACGGCCGCAACCGTGCCGTAGCGCGCTCTCCAGGGCCCAGCACGGGCTTGCTCTCGATCCACAGCGCGGCCAGGCGCCGGTCGTTGCCCGTCAGGTCCCACAGCGGGCGTTCTCCCCTGGCCTGGAGCGGTTCCGCGTCCAGCGCCAGCGTCAGCTCCACGCGCCACAGGCCTTGGATCGACTCCACGCAACGCCACTGGTACCAGGCCTCGTCGGCGTCCATCTGGATGGCCGCCTCCGCCAGCAGGGCCCAGTAGCGAGGGGTCTGCCAGGTGTTGCCGTCGAACTCGCCGAGCAGGTCGAGGACCAGCTCCCACTCCTCGAGCTCCACGTACTCGAGCACGTCCGCGCTCCGCACCTCAGCCGGCACCAAGCTCACGGCCAACCGCAACAGCTCGCCGAGCTCGCGGTCGTGACTGCCCAACACCCGCGTATTCGATCACGGCGGCCGAACGCGGCACGGGTCGCCCGTCGGATGGCGGAGCCTGGGTCAGCCGCTCACTCCTCGTCGGGCTTGTCCTCGCCCTTGCCGCTGCTGCGGCGCCGGTTCAAGCCCAGCACCTCCAGCGCCGACACGAGGTCGTTCGCCACCAGTGCGCGCACACCGTCCGGCAGCGGGCCGTGGTCCGGCGGCACCAGCGCCTTCTTGAACCCGAGCCGTGCGGCCTCCTGGAGCCGCTTGCCGACGCCGTTCACGCGCCTGATCTCGCCGGCGAGGCCCACCTCGCCCAGCACCACCAGGTCGGCCGGCAGCGCGATCTCCCGTTCCGCGGAGGCCACCGCCAGCACCACGGCGAGGTCGGCGGCGGGTTCGACCAGCCTCATGCCGCCCACGGTCGCGGTGAAGACGTCCTTCTGGAACAGGTTGACCTTGCCGCGCTTCTCCAGCACCGCCAGCGCCATCGAGATGCGCGCGGAGTCGAGACCGCTCACGGCGCGGCGGGGCGCGGGGAGGTTCGACTTGGCCACCAGGGCCTGCACCTCGCCGAGCATCGGGCGCTTGCCCTCGACGATCACCGTCACGCAGGTGCCCTCGACGGCCTTCTCCCTGCGCGTGAGGAACAGCCCCGACGGGTCCGGCACGCCGACGATGCCGTCGTCGCGCAGCTCGAAGCAGCCCACCTCGTCCGCGGCGCCGTAGCGGTTCTTGATGCCCCGCAACAGCCTCAGACTCGAGTGGCGGTCGCCTTCGAACTGCAGCACTACGTCGACGAGGTGCTCCAGAACCCGTGGCCCCGCGACGGATCCGTCCTTGGTGACGTGACCGACGAGCACGACCGGAAGGCCGCGTTCCTTGGCCATCGCGATCAGCCCTGACGCGACGGTCCGCACCTGCGTGACACCACCGGGCACGCCGTCGACGCTCACCGTCGACATGGTCTGCACGGAGTCGACGATCAGCATCGACGGCTTCACCTGGTCGACCTGGCCTAGCAACGCGCTGAGCTCGCTCTCGGCCGCCAGGTACATCTCGGGGTGGAGGTTGCCGGTGCGTTCCGCGCGCAGCCGCACCTGGCCCGCGGACTCCTCGCCGGTGACGTAGAGACAACGGCCGTGCGCCTCGGCCCAGCGGTGCGCGGTCTCCAGCAACAACGTCGACTTGCCGACACCGGGCTCACCGGCCAGCAGCACGACGGCACCTGGCACGAGCCCACCGCCCAGCACGCGGTCGAACTCGCTGACACCCGTCGTCAACGCCCGCGCCGACTCGATGTCGACCTCGCCGATGGGCCTCGCCGCCGACGTCGGCGCGCCCGCCACGACACGGGTCACCGACGCGGTGCCGCGTTCCTCGATGCTGCCCCACGCCTGGCACTCGGGGCACCGGCCGAACCACTTCGCCACCTCGTGCCCGCACTCGGCACAACGGAAGATCGGCCGCGCTGTCTTCGCCACGAACGGAACGTTAGAGGAAGGGTCTGACAGTCTTGGCCGCTGTGTTTATTGGCCGCTGCTCCGCAGGCGGCGGCGAGTTCGTCTTTGAGTCGGTCGTCCGGCCACCGCTTCGGCCCGAATCGCCTTCGGCGGTTGACCCGAAGAGGTGACCGGACGACCGACACGAACTCGCAAAACCCGGTCAGGCCCCAGCCAAGCCCGGTCAGGCCCCCAACCAAGGCCTGGTCAAGCCCCCCGACCAAGCCCGGTCAGGCCCCGGCCAAGCCCGGTCAGACCCTCGCCCAAGGCCGGTCAGGCGCCCACCCAAGGCCTGGTTAGGCCCCGACCAAGCCCGGTCAGACGCCCACCCAAGGCCTGGTCAGGTCCCCGGCCAAGCCCGGTCAGGCTCCTGCCCAAGGCCTGGTCGGGCCTTGGTGCGGCCCTGATGAGGCGTTGGTTCGGGAACTTTTCAAGATGCTTTTGGGCTGGTGTCGATCCGGTGTGGTGGCCGTTCGACGCATCAGTGGAAGGACTCGACAGCCTGGAGGACACAGTGAGCACCGCTACCGAGACCCAGACCCCGACCCCGACCCCGACCCGCAGGTTCGCCTTCGGCCGGTACGCCACCGTCGTCGCCCGCGTGCTGACCGGGCTGCTGTTCGCCACGACCGGCCTCAACGGCTTCCTGATGTTCATGCCCGCACCGGACCCCAGCACGATGGCGCCGGAAGGCGTCGCGTTCAACACCGCCCTCTACGCCACCGGCTACATGGTGCAGCTCATGTCCGGCGTCCAACTGGTCGCGGGTGTCCTGCTGGTGGTGGGCCGGTTCGTGCCGCTGGCGCTCGCGCTGCTGGCACCGGTGGTCGTGAACATCTTCCTGTTCCACGTCTTCCTGGAGCCGAGCGGCATGGTGATGGCCCTGCTCGTGGTCGCAGCCGAGATCGGCCTGGCGTGGGCCTACCGCGACAAGTTCCGGCCCATGCTGCAGGCCTCCTGACCCCGCACAACGAAAAACGCCGCTCCCCACCACACGGGGAGCGGCGTTTCACGCGTTGTGCGAGTTCGTGTCGGTCGTCCGGTCGCCTCTTCGGGTCAACCGCCGAAGGCGATTCGGGCCGAAGCGGTGGCCGGACGACCGACTGAGAACGAACTCGCCGCCGCCTGCGAAGCAGCGGCAGAAAACTCAGTGCCCGCCGGACTCGTGGTTCTCGCTGACGCGCTCGTGGCCGGACGGCGCCACCGGCACCTCCAGCGTCAGGGAGCCGGCCTTCTCGAACAGGAACGTGACCTTGACCGTCTGCGCGGCCACGACCTCGCGGTTCAGCTTCTTCAGCGTGCAGCGGATCTGCAGCACCTCGAGCGACTGGTCGTTCGCGGCCGACTTCGAGGTCGGCGACGCCGACGAGCCGGACGGGCGGCCGGAGGACGAGGCCGCGGACGACGACGGCGACACCGAGCCCGACGTCGGGGCGACCGACGAGGACGACGGCGCACCCGAGGTCACCGACACCGACGACGAAGGCGCGTTCGACGAGGACGGGGCACCCGAGGAGGGAACGCCCGACGACGGCGCGACGGAGGAGGACGAAGGCGTGGAGGTCTTCGTCGGCGCGTGCGAGGCGTCGTACTCGGCCCGCAGCGCGAACTGCGCCGGGATGTCCTTCGCGCCCGCGATCTCGGCCTCGCCCTCCGCGGCGTCCGACTTGATCGACAGCAGCTTGTCCGGCGTCGAGCCGGAGTTCGCGATGACGAACGTCAGCGGCACGTCCTCGCCGTCCTTGTAGCGGTTGCCGTCCGGCGGGAACGCCAGCATGGCGTTGCGCACCGCGATCGGTCCGGCGTTGCCGCTCGCACCGTCGACGGCGGCGACCTGGTTGCCGGTCTGGGTGACCTGACCGGCGCTGCAGCCGACCGCCGCCAGGCCGAGGCCTGCGGCCAGCGCTGCCGTCACGATCAACCGGCGAGACACTCCTGAGTTCACGGCTCCAGCGTCCTTCCTAGGGAACAACCACCAGGCAAAGAGCCTAACCGGGACCCTGGAAGAGGACGCGACGTGGTGCCAATCGATCTTGGCCACCCCGTACGTTGCACGCGAACAGGTGGTTTGTCAACCCCCCGCATGGCCCTGACCAGCACTAACGGATCATCGAGCGGCGTCGGAAGGGTTGCCGGACGTGTTAGGATGGAGGAAGCGAAAGGGGCAGAGGACACATGGTTTTCAAGGTCGGAGAGACCGTCGTCTACCCGCACCACGGTGCCGCTCTCATCGAAGCAATCGAGACCCGCGTTATCAAGGGCGAGGAGAAGAAGTACCTCGTTCTCAAGGTGGCGCAGGGCGACCTCACCGTTCGGGTTCCCGCTGACAACGCCGAGATCGTAGGCGTGCGCGACGTTGTCGGCCAGGAAGGGCTCGACCGGGTCTTCGAGGTCTTGCGCGCTCCCCACACCGAGGAGCCGACCAACTGGTCTCGGCGGTACAAGGCCAACCTTGAGAAGCTCGCCTCCGGCGACGTGAACAAGGTTGCGGAAGTGGTGCGCGACCTCTGGCGGCGCGAGAAGGATCGCGGGTTGTCCGCCGGCGAGAAGCGGATGCTGGCGAAGGCGCGGCAGATACTGGTCAGCGAGCTGGCACTGGCGGAGGGCACCGACGAGGACAAGGCCGAGGTCCTCCTCGACGAAGTTCTCGCCACCGCGTCGTAGTTTTCACAAAATCACATTTAGAGCATCGGATACCGTCGCGAGATGAGTGTTGTCGCGCTCGTTCCTGCGGCAGGGCGGGGTGAGCGCCTGGGCTACGGGATGCCCAAGGCGCTGGTGCCGGTCAACGGCGTACCTCTGTTGACCCGTGCGGTTCGAGGCCTTTTCGATTCAGGTCACGTCCAGCACGTCGTCATCGCAGCTCCACCGTCCGATGTGGACTCAGTGCACCACGCAACCGCCTCGCTGGCCCCGGCCGGCGGGGCGGTGCACGTGCTTTCAGGGGGCGCCGAACGCACCGACTCGGTGCGCCTCGCCCTCGACCACGCGCTCCGCGTGATCCCGGACACCTCGATCGTGCTGGTGCACGACGCTGCCCGTGCCTTCACACCTCCCCAGGTGATCGCCGCCGTCGTCGCCGCCGTGCGCGACGGGCACGACGCCGTCATTCCCGTGCTCCCCGTGGCCGACACGATCAAGCAGGTGAACGAGGTCGGAGTGGTCGTCTCCACACCTGATCGGGCCGGTCTGCGGGTCGTCCAGACGCCGCAGGGTTTCCGCGTCGAGACTCTCGAAACCGCCTATCGTTCCGGTATCACCGCAACTGATGACGCTGGTCTCGTCGAGAAGAACGGTGTCGAGGTCCACACGGTTCCCGGGCACGCGCACGCCATGAAGATCACCACCCCGTTCGACCTCGCGGTCGCGGAAGCACTGTTCAGCGGAGGCCAGGAGTGAGGATCGGCCAGGGCGTCGACGTCCACCCGATCGAGTCAGGCCGTGAGTGCTGGATCGCCGGTCTGCTGTGGGAGGGCGTCGACGGGTGCGCCGGTCACTCCGACGGCGACGTCGCCTCCCACGCGTTGTGCGACGCACTGCTGTCCGCGGCGGGTCTCGGTGACCTGGGCGCGGTCTTCGGCACGTCGGACCCGCGGTGGTCCGGTGCGCACGGGGTGGTCCTCCTCACGGAGGTGCGCCGCCTCGTCGAGGAGGCCGGATACCGTGTGGGAAATGCCACAGTGCAGGTCATCGGCAACCAGCCGCGCATCGGCAAGCGCCGTGACGAGGCCCAGAAGGCGCTTTCCGAGGCGGTCGGCGGTCCCGTGTCGGTCGCGGGCACCACGACCGACGGACTCGGTCTCACCGGCCGCGGCGAGGGCATCGCCGCGATCGCGACGGCCCTTCTGGTCAGCGCGAACGACTAGTCCGCTGGGCCGGCACCTTCAGCACGGCGGTACCACCGTCGAGGTCCACCCGGCTGCGCGGCGGCGCGCCGTCCCCCTCCTCGTCGCGCAGCTGCCGCTCCTCCTTGCGGAACTCGATCTCGTCGCGCTTGCCCGCCTCGAACGTCGCGCCCAGCTCCCCGATGCCGGCCGTGGACATCGGCGTGCCCTTCTTCTTCCTCCGCACGAACCGCTCGACCACGGCGAGGACGAACAGCGCCACCACCAACGCGGGTAACGACATCGCGAACAGGAACCCCAGGCTCATACCTGGACAACTCCGGTCACGGCAGTGTGGTTCCCGCCACTACCATCACCACGGTGACCAAGTACGACGTGTGCCTGTCGTTCGCCGGCGAGAACCGCAACTACGTGGACGAGGTCGCGCGGCACCTCAAGGAAATGGGACTGCGCTACTTCTACGACAACGACGTGCAGCACGAGCTCTGGGGTGAGGAGCTCACCGAGTTCCTGGACCAGGTCTACCGCGTGGAGTCGCGCTTCTGCGTGATGTTCGTGTCGCAGGACTACGTGCGGAAGAACTGGACGATCCACGAGCGCCGTTCCGCGCTCGCACGCGGTCTGACGGACCCGCACAAGCCGTACATCCTGCCCGCGCGGTTCGACGACACCGAGGTGCCGGGCGTCCGTCCCAGCCTCGGCTTCCTCGACCTGCGCCGCTTCACGCCGTACCAGCTCGCCGAGATGATCGCGAAGAAGGTCGGCGTCGAACCGGGCCCCGCGCCGCAGGGCTGGGAGTACCGGACGTTCGTGGACGTCGTGGGTCAGAGCATGCGCGCGCTCGGCGACAAGAAGCTCAACCACGAGATGGGCTTCTCCGAGAACCTGCGCACGTTCAGCACGGACACGGAGTCGCTCGACTACTTCACCGCGCGCAGCCGCAAGTTCGACGACATCGTCAACAACGTCACGGACCTGCTGTCGGCGCAGAAGCAGCAGTGGGCGTTCGGTCCTCCCGGCCAGCCCGGCAACGCGGAGAAGATCCGCCTGCTCGCGACCCGGTTCGCGAAGAGCTACGAGGACCTCCTCGACTGGGCGGCCGACCTGCGCGGCACGGCGACCCCGGAGCGCCACCGCCCTCTCTACGAGGCGACCGCGCGGCTCGCCGACCAGCCGCTGCGGCAGATCGAGGAGTTCGTCGAGCACTTCGCCACCGCCGCCCAGCGCGGTGCCGGTGACCTGGCGCTCGTCATCGACTACGACATGTCCGAGGTCGAGGCCGAGCTCAAAAAGGTCCAGACCACCTAGGGTCCGGGACGTAGAGTCGGGGGCGTGACGACTCGCGCTGCGCTCTTCGACTTCTCCGGCACGCTCTTCCGGCTCGAGCACCCCGACCTCGAGTCCAACGGCGACCTGATGCGTGCTCTCACCGCCCCCGTCGGCATCGCGGAGGGCCTGGATCCCGAGCTCGCCGACGGGTGGCTCCAGCGCGACCTCGACCCCGACGTCCACCGCTGGGTGCACGTGAAGCTGCTCACCGACTCGCTCGTGCCGAACGCCGAGGCGCTCTACGACCAGCTCGTCCACCCCGACTCCTGGCAGCCCTACCCCGACACCAGGGCCGCGCTGGAGCACCTCGCCGACGTGCCGGTGGCCGTGGTCAGCAACATCGCGTGGGACATCCGCGCCGTCTTCGAGAAGTACGACCTGACACACCTCGTGGACGAGTTCGTGCTGTCCTACGAAGAGGGCGTCATCAAGCCGGACCCGAAGATCTTCACCACGGCGTGCGAACGGCTGGGCGTCGACCCCCGCGACGCGGTGATGGTCGGCGACAGCGAGGAGGCGGACGGCGGAGCGGAGGCCGTCGGTTGCTCCTTCCGGCTCGTCAATCCGGTTCCGACGAGTGACCGCCCGGATGCTCTACTGGCTGTGGCCCGTACCATTCCCGTGTGAGCCTCCACATCTACGACACCGCGAGCCGGTCCATGCGGGAGTTCCACCCGCAGGTCAACGGAACGGCGTCGATCTACGTGTGTGGGGCGACCGTGCAGGGCGTTCCGCACATCGGGCACGTCCGCAGCGGCCTGAACTTCGACGTCCTCCGCCGCTGGCTCGCCCGCGACGGCGCGGACGTCACGCTGGTCCGCAACGTCACCGACATCGACGACAAGATCCTCACCAAGGCCGCCGACCACGGCAGGCCCTGGTGGGAGTGGGCGTACACGCACGAGCGCGCCTTCGACGACGCCTACGACGTGCTCGGCTGCCTGCCTCCGTCGTACTCGCCGCGCGCCACCGGCCACGTCACGCAGATGGTCGAGCTGATGCAGCGCCTGATCGACAAGGGTCACGCCTACGACGTCGACGGTGACGTCTACTTCGACGTGCGCTCGTTCCCCGAGTACGGCGCCCTGTCCGGCCAGCGGCTCGACTCCGTGGAGCAGGGTGAGACCGCGGTGCGCGGCAAGCGCGACCCGCGCGACTTCACGCTGTGGAAGGCCGCGAAGCCCGGTGAGCCGTCCTGGCCGACGCCGTGGGGCGACGGCAGGCCCGGCTGGCACCTGGAGTGCTCCGCCATGGCCACCACCTACCTCGGCAGCACGTTCGACATCCACGGCGGCGGGCTCGACCTGATCTTCCCGCACCACGAGAACGAGCAGGCCCAGTCACGCGCCGCCGGCGACGGCTTCGCGAACTACTGGATGCACAACTACTGGGTGACGCTGTCGGGCGAGAAGATGGCCAAGTCGCTCGGCAACACCGTCTCCATCCCCGCGATGCTTGACAAGGTCCGCGCGCAGGAGCTGCGGTACTACCTGGTCGCGCCGCACTACCGTTCGCACATCGAGTACTCGGAAGAGGCGTTGCAGGAGGCGGTGACGTCCTACGGGCGCGTCGAGTCGTTCCTGCGCCGCGCCACCGAGCGCGTCGGCCCGATCGAGCTGCGCGGCGACATGTGCCCGGACTTCGTCGTGGCGATGGACAACGACCTGAACACCCCCCAGGCCGTGGCGGCACTGCACAACAAGGTGCGCCAGGGCAACACCGCACTCGCCGACGGCGACCACGA
>JASLAV010000215.1 GCA_030146905.1 Lentzea sp.
GGACGTCGACAGGAACGCCGCGAAAGCGCCCGCCGCGACGATGGCGCCGACGATCTGACCGCCCAGGTTCGGCAGCATCGTCTCGGGCAGCATCAGCACCGCCGCGTCGGTCTTGCCGTTCACCAGCAGCTGCGGCAGGTACAGCCGCGACAGCACGCCCAGCACCGTCGGGAAGATGTAGAACAGGCCCAGCAGGTAGAGCACGTGCAGTGCCGTGCGGCGGGCCGCCTTGCCGTCCGGGTTGGTGTAGAAGCGCACCAGGACGTGCGGCAGGCCCATCGTGCCGAGGAACGTCGCGAAGATCAGCGAGTAGGTCCTGATCAGTTCGGAGATTCCACCGGTCTGCGGCCGCGTCCAGTCGAAGTTGCTGGTCGGAGAACCCTCGACCACCGGGACCGGGCTGCCCGCCTTGAACTCCATCGTCGTGCCGGGGCTCAGCTCGTAGACGCCGCGGCCCCAGAACACCGCCCCGTCCGCCTTCCTGCCGTCGATCTGGCCGCGCACCTCCAGCGTCAGCGGCTCGTCGACGCGGACCTTCACGACCTGCTCGGCGATGGTGACCGACTCGGCCTTCGGGAACCGGACCACGCCGTCGTCGGTGATCGGCTGCGTGCCGCGGTCCGGCGAGGCCAGGAACACCACGAAGAGCACGAACGTGGGCGCGGCGATCGCGAAGAGCTTGCCCCAGTACTGGAACGCCTGCACGAGCGTGATCGCGCGCATGCCGCCGCCCAGCACGTTGACCACCACGATGACCGTGACGATCAGGCCGCCGAACCACGCGGGCAGGCCGGTGATCGTGGTCAGCGTGAGGCCGGCGGACTGCAGCTGGGGCACCAGGTACAGCACGCCGATGCACACCACGAAGAACGTGCTGAAGTGCCGCACGTTCGCCGATCCCAGCCGGGCCTCGGCGAAGTCCGGCAACGTGTACGCGCCGGACCTCCGCAGCGGCGCGGCCACGAAGAGCAGCAGCGCGAGGTACCCGGCGGTGAAGCCGACGGGGTACCAGAGCGCGTCGACGCCGTCCTTGAGCACGAGCCCGGCCACGCCCAGGAACGACGCCGCGGACAGGTACTCGCCGGAGATCGCGGCGGCGTTGCGGGTGGCGGGGATCGCCCTGCGCGCCACCAGGAAGTCGGGGGTGGTGTTCGCCTTGCGGGACCCGACGTACCCGAGCAGGAACGTCACGGCCGCAACGGCGACGATGGCGCTGAGGCTGTAGATGGTGGCGTTCACGTCAGCGTTCGACCATGTTCACGAAGTCGCGCTCGTGCCTTTCGGCCTGTCTGCGGAACACCCACCCGACGCCGTAGAGGATCGGGAAGGGCGCGAGACCGAGCACGAGCCAGGGGATGGGGATGCCGAGGACCTGGAGGTCGCCGACCTCGGGGAACAGGAAGAAGGTGATCGGCAGCAGGCACATCCCGATCAGGACCGCGAAGGCGAGCCCGAACGCGGACTTCAGCTGCTGCCGGATGAGGTCGCGGACCAGCTTCTCGCCGACGCTGGTCTGCTCCTCCAGTTCGATGATCGTCCGCAGCGCCTTGCCGCGCGACTTCGTCGAGTCCGCGAGCACGACCCTGCGCCTGCGCGGCTTGCGCGCCTGCTCGCCCAGCCAGGCCTCGCGGGCCGCCGGCTCGGGCTTTCCCGCGTCGTGCCTGCTCACCAGCCGCTCTTCGGCGGTCGCACGATCCGTTCCTTGAGCTCCTTGGTGTGCCGGCGGCTCACCGGGAGCTCCTTGGCGCCCTCACCCGTGCCGATCACGACCGCGTAGCCGTTCGCCGTCATGCGCAGCTCGCTCACCAACGGCAGCGCGACGAGGTACGAGCGGTGGATGCGCACGAAGCCCGCGTTGGCCCACCGCTCTTCGAGCTGGGCGAGCGGGATGCGCACGAGGTGGCTGCCGTCCTGGGTGTGCAGGCGGGCGTAGTCGCCCTGCGCCTCCACGTACCGCACGGACGCGCGCGGCACGAGCTTGATGGTGCCGCCGAGCTCGACGGGGATGACCTCGTCGTCGGTCGGCTCCGCGGCCTGGGACGAGCTGGCGGGGCCGGTCGCCTGCGACGCGGTCGTGCGGCCGACGCGGTCGGCGACCCTGGAGATCGCCTTGAGGACGCGCTCCTCGTTGATCGGCTTGTTGATGAAGTCGAGCGCGCCGACGTCGAACGCCGTGACGAGCGCGTCGCGCTCCTCGACACCGGTCACGAAGACGAGCGCGGGCGGGTACCTGAACGCGGAGAGGACCCGTGCGAGATCCATGCCGGACAGCCCGGGCATGTTGATGTCGGCGAACACCGCGTCGACCGGCGGCAGGCCGGCCTTGGTCCTCGCCATCACCTCCTGCTCGTAGTCACCCCTCAGGATGCGCAGTGCCTCGGCGGCGTCGAAAGCCGTGAGGACGCGCCGGATGTGAGGACTGCTCTCGAGCAGGAACTTGATCTCGCTCAGGCCGGGAGCCTCGTCATCGACTGCGAGGACGAGGAGACCGGCGTTGTCTTGGGTACTCACTGTGTCGGGCATCTTGCCCACCAATGTGCGGTCGTGTCTACGCCGGGGTAGGCCTCGACACGCCCCGCGAAACCGAACTGATGCTCACAGCCCGAATCGGGACCAGCGAGCACGTTCCTCGACGCTCGCGAGCACCTGCGCCACGAGATCCCCCGATCGGGTGGACGCGCTGGCGAGTCCGAGCTTGGCCAGCAACGGCTTGCGCGGCTCGGCGACGGTCAGCTCCGCGTCGGGGAAGCGCTTGGCGATGACGCTGCGAATGGTGCCGATGCCGTCCACCAGACCGAGTTCCACGGCCTTGCTGCCGGTCCACACCTCACCGCTGAAGAG
>JASLAV010000231.1 GCA_030146905.1 Lentzea sp.
GACCTGGTGCCGCTGCTGGCGTCGTTCGCCGACCAGGCGGTGGTCGCGATCGAGTTCTCCGAGAACCAGAACGCCCGGCGACTCGTCGACGTGCTGGAGGACCGCCACCGGATCGCCCACGACCTGCACGACCTCGTGATCCAGCGGCTCTTCGCGACCGGGATGAGCTTGCAGGGCTCGCTGACCTGGGTGACCCACCCCGAAGCCCGCAGGAGGGTGCAGAAGGCGGTCAACCAGCTGGACCAGACGGTGCTGGAGATCCGCACGTCCATTTTCGACCTGCAGACCGACCTGGGCGACACCGGTCTGCGCAGACGTCTTCTCGACATCGTCGCGGAACTCACCGAGGGCGCAGAGCTGACTCCGGCGGTGCGGATGTCGGGCACGATCGACAACCTGGTGCCCGACTACATCGGGGAACACGCCCAGGCGGTCGTCCGGGAAACCGTCAGCAACGCGTTGCGGCACGCGCGTGCGACCGAGCTGACGCTCACCGTCGAGGCGGGCGACGCGCTGGTCATCTCGATGGTCGACAACGGTGGCGGCATGCCGCCTCAGGTCGCGCGCAGCGGCCTGAGGAACCTGGAGGAGCGCGCGGTCTCGCTGGGCGGCGGGCTCACCGTCGCCGACGAGCCCGGTAGTGGTACGCGGGTGACGTGGCAGGTCCCGCTGGACTAACCGGTCTCGTTGTCGTGGGCGGGCTTGCGCAACTGAGAGGAGAGTACGGCGGCCTGGGTGCGGCGTTCGAGGCCGAGCTTGGCGAGCAGGTGGGACACGTAGTTCTTCACGGTCTTCTCGGCGAGATGCATCTTCTCCGCGATCTGCCGGTTCGTCAGGCCTTCGCCGATGTAGTCGAACACGGTCCGTTCCTGCTCGGTGAGCATGCGGATCGGGTCGCCCTGCGCGCGTTCGCGGCGGATCCTGTTGAGCAGCGCTGCGGTCGACCGGGCGTCCAGGAGGGACTGTCCTGCCGCGACGGTCCTCACCGCGGTGGCGAGATCGGTGCCGAGGATGCGCTTGAGCACGAACCCGGACGCACCGGCCATGATCGCGTCGAACAACGCCTCGTCGTCGGTGAACGACGTCAGCATCAGGCATTTGAGATCGGGCAACCGGGACATCAGCTCGCGGCACAACTCGATGCCGTTGCCGTCGGGCAGTCGTACGTCGAGCACGGCCACGTCGGGTGCCACCGCGGGCAGCATCGTCAGGGCCTCGGTCACCGAGCCCGCCTCGCCGACGACCTCCAGGTCCGGTGAGGCGCTGAGCAGTTCCCTGATCCCGACGCGGACCACCTCGTGGTCGTCGACCAGGAACACACGCGACACCACCACAACCACCTCTTCTCGACCGTTCCACAACAACGATGTCCCGGTGGCTTGGCGGCACACAGGGCCCAAAGACCCTGTCGCCGGTGAGCAGCTCTGCCCTGTCCCGGCGACGCCCGGCGGCGGAACCGTTGGAACATGCCCTGGAACCCGTCAGAAGCAGCGGAAATCATCGAGTCGGCCCGCACGGCGCCGTCCTACGGCGAGGGCCGGCCGTGGGTGCTGGAACTGCACACCCAGTCGGTCTGCCTGTTCGAGGCGCCGCACAGGTCTGGGCACGATCCGCTCGGGCACGATCCGCTGGGGTTCGATCGGCTGCTGTCGTGCGGCGCCGCACTGGAGCACATCGTGCTCGCCGTGCGGCGCTCCGGATGGCAACCGCAAGTCGTGTTCCCGTCCGAGCGAGCCAGCCCCGACCTGCTCGCGGTCGTCCGCGCGGGCCGTCGCGAGCCGCCGAGCGCTCAGGACCTCGACCAGCACGGGGCGATCCGGCTACCGGATGCCGCCGGCGTCGGCAATGCCCGGTCCCTCGTCAAGGCGAACCAGTGGGCGGGTACGGAGCTGCACGTCCTCAACGACCACGAGTTGGTGGTGATCACCACCGACGACCGCCGCTCTGACCACGTCCGGGGCGGAGCGGCGTTGCAGGCTGCGGTGCTGGCGGGCCGCGTCGCCGGGGTTGCCGTCCGTCCGGTGGTGCACCTCGTGCACCGGCGCGAGTGGCGCGCGGGGTTGGTCGAACGCCACGGCCTCGCCGGGTTCCCGCAGGCGCTCGCGATCGTCGGCGCAAAGGGCCCGGCCACCACGGGACCAACGGCAGCGTCCACCGGCCATCCCCATTCCTAGCGTGGACCTGGGTGCTCGCGCACCCGCGTTCTGACTGGAGGACAAACAGATGAAAGTCCCATCCGCCCCGATCGTGGTCGGCGTCGACGGCTCCGCCTCGGCGCTGTCCGCTGTCAGCTGGGCCGCGCAGGAGTGCGCACGGCACAAGGTGCCGCTGCGGCTCCTGCACGCCTACTTGCTGCCAACCGGCGGCTACTCCGAGTTGATCCTCACCGGCAACGAGATCCGCGAGGCCATCGAGCAACTGGGCCACGACAAGCTGGCAGAGGCCGTCGCGGCAGCCAGGGCGGCGGCACCGGACGTCGAGATGACGACGGAGGTCGTGCGCTGCGGCGCCACCGCGTTGCTGATCGAGGAGTCGAAGACCGCAAGGCTCGTGGTGGTCGGTTCCCAGGGGCTCGGCACCGTCACCGGCATGCTGGTCGGCTCCACCGCACTCGCGTTGGCAGCACACGGGAAGAGCCCGGTCATCGTGGTGCGCGGCACCGCCGTGCCCGACGGTCCGGTGGTAGTCGGTGTCGACGGTTCGCCGACGAGTGAGGCGGCACTGGCGTTCGCCTTCGAGACCGCGTCGATGCGCGGAGCCGAACTCACCGCGTTGATGTGCTGGCAGGACCTGATGATGGCGAACGCGTACGGCTCCTCACGGTTCACGGTGGACTGGGAGCAGGTCGACGAGGACGAGCGCAGGCTGCTGACGCAGAGGCTTGCCGGGTGGCAGGAGAAGTACCCGGACGTGCGGGTGCGGTCGATGGTGCTGCGAGACCGGCCGGTGCGGGCGTTGATCCGGTACGGGGCCGAGGCGCAGCTCGTGGCGGTGGGCAGCCGCGGGCACGGCGGGTTCACCGGCATGCTGCTCGGTTCGACGAGCCAGGCGCTGGTCTACAACGCGCCCTGCCCGTTGGCGATCGTGCGACCCGAGGACTGAGCGAAGGCCGCGTCAGTGCGCGGCGTGCTTGACGGTGGGCCAGCACCGCCTCCGCACGGCCGAATCGAGCCCAACCGCACAGCGTTGCCCACCGGTGGCGGTGCTTGCGGACGTTCCTGAGGACGAAGGTCCCGAGTGTGCCGGGACCGCAGGCACTCACCGGCGAGCTGACCGACCGCGAGGCTGAAGTACACGAGCGAGGACGAATCCAAGCCCGTGGTGGTCGGCTCGACGGATCAGCCTCCGCGCAGGAGGCACTGCGCCGGGCGGTCGAGGACGCGCGGGTGCGCGTCGGGCCCGTTCCTGACGACGGCTGAGGACAGCTGATCGCGCAAATCGAGGGAGAGCCATGAGCACGAAGTCAGGCCCGATCGTGGTGGGCGTCGACGGGACACCGGCATCGAACCGGGCTCTCGGCTGGGCGTTGGACGAGGCACTCGTGCGTGGTTGCCCGTTGCACGCGGTCAACGCGTGGAACTTCGAGGCCATGACCGACTGGACGGAGACGGCGGAACAGCGGGCGCGGATCGAGTCGGAGGAAGTGCTCGAGAATGCCTTGCTGACCGCATCGCAGGGACGTGCGGAGCTCCCCGTGATCGTCCGGCAAAGCCGGCGCGGCGATGCCGCGGAGGTGTTGGAACAGGTGTCGGAGGGTGCCTCGATGCTCGTCGTCGCGTCGCACACCGGCCACCGGATGCGCCAGATCGTGCTGGGTTCGACCAGCATGCACTGCGTCCGGCACGCACACGCCCCGATCGTCGTCATCCCGGTCGACGACCGCGAGTACGCGGAACCCGGCCGATGAAGGCGGGCGAGGTGATGACCAGACCGCTCGTCACGGTCGGGCCGCGTGACTTCGCCCGCCTCGCAGCGGGACTCATGGACGACTTCGGAACCACCATGCTCCCCGTCGCCGACGACAGTGTCTTCCTGGGCGTGGTCACGAAGACGAGCGTGTTGCGCGGATGTGGGGGAGTGGCGTCTCCCCGCGTCGAACAGGTGATGTCACAGCCGATTCTGCTGGCCACCCTGGGAACGGACGTCGAGGCGCTCTTCGACGCGATGACCGTCCACGAGGTGCTCTGCGTGCCTGTGCTTGACGGCCAACAGGTCGTCGGCACGGTCACGAGGCAGGACCTCCTCCAAGCGATCAGCCGCGACGACCCGCATCTGCACGGGGTCGCCGAGCACCTGGAGGCAGGCCGTGCCGCTCACCACAGCTGACCGCGAAGCCGCTGTGCACCACGGCCTCCCGGTGGCCGAGGTCGTCCTGATCGAGGAGACGGACGAGGCCGCCGGGCTGTCGACCGCCCAGTGGCGCGAGCGTTTCGAGGCACACGGTCCGAACGAGCTGCCCGCGGCACGCGGGCCGAACTGGGTGGTGCGGCTGCTCGGCCAGCTGCACCACCCGCTGATCTACGTGTTGCTGGTCGCCGCGACGGTCACCGCGGCACTCGGTGAGGTGGTCGACGCCTCCGTGGTGTTCGGCGTCGTCGTGGTCAACGCCCTCATCGGGTTCATCCAGGAGGCGCGCGCCGAACGCGCCCTGGACGCCTTGACGGCGATGGTGCGCACCGAGGTCACCGTCGTGCGCGACGGTCTCACCGCACGGATCCCGTCCGCGGAGCTCGTGCCGGGTGATCTGGTCGCGCTGGAGGCGGGCGACCAGGTCGGCGCGGATCTGCGGCTGGTGTCGGCCGGGGAACTGCGCATCGACGAGTCCGCGCTGACCGGCGAGTCGTTGCCCAGCACGAAGAACCCACTGGCGTTGCCCACGGACACCGAGCTCGCCGACCGCGCCAACATGGCGTACTCCAGCACGCTGGTCACCGCGGGCGGCGGACGCGGCATCGTCGTCGCCACCGGCATGGACACCGAGATCGGCCGGGTGCACCACCTCGTGAGCACCACGACCACCGTGCAGACCCCGCTGACCCGCAAGCTCGCGCGGTTCAGCCAGGTGCTGACAGTCGTGATCCTCGCGCTGGCCGCGCTCAGCGTCATGGTCGGCCTGCTGCGCGGGGAGCCGTTCGCCGCGATGATGACCGCGGCCGTCGCGCTCGCCGTCGGCGCGATCCCGGAAGGCCTGCCCGCGGCGGTCACGGTGACGCTGGCGATCGGGGTGGCGCGGATGGCGCGCCGCAACGCGATCATCCGGCGGCTTCCGGCCGTGGAGACGCTCGGCAGCACCACGGTCATCTGCACGGACAAGACCGGGACGCTGACCGCGAACGCGATGACAGTCGGCACCGTCGTCATCGGAGAAGCGCGGTACGAGGTGTCCGGCATCGGTTACGAGCCCGCCGGAACCTTCACGCCCGAGGTGACCCCGGCGCTGCGTGAGTGTCTGCTCGCGGGGCTGGCGTGCAACGACGCGCGGATCGTCGAGGAGGACGGACGCTGGCTCCCGGTCGGCGATCCTACGGAGGCCGCGCTCGTCGTCGCAGCGCGGAAGGCCGGGATCGACGCCGGTGACGTGCCGGAACGGGTGGAAGTGCTGCCGTTCAGCTCCGAGCGGCTGTTCATGGCGACCCGGCACGCGAACGACGTGGTGTACGTGAAGGGCGCGGTCGAACGAATTCTGAACCTCGCAGCGCTCGACCACTGCGCCGAGGCCGACGAGCTGGCTCACGCCGGCCTGCGCGTACTGGCGATCGGCCGAGCGGCAGGCGCCGAGCTGACCGAGGAAGGCTTGCAGGGCAACGTGGTCCTGCTCGGCATCGTCGCCATGCACGACCCGGCCCGTCCCGAGGCGATCGAGGCCGTGCGCGCCTGCCAGGCCGCGGGCATCGAGGTCAAGATGATCACCGGGGACCACCCGGCCACCGCGCGGTCCATCGCGGCCGAGTTCGGCATCACCGACGTGCACGCCCGCGTCGTGCCGGAGGAGAAACTGCGGTTGGTCGAGGAGATCCAGGCAGGTGGCGACGTCGTCGCCATGACCGGCGACGGCGTGAACGACGCACCCGCGTTGCGGCGCGCGGACATCGGCGTGGCGATGGGCAAGGGCGGCACCGAGGTCGCCAAGCAGGCGGCCGACATGGTGCTCGCCGACGACAACTTCTCCTCGATTCGCGCCGCGGTCGAGGAAGGTCGTGCGGTCTTCGACAACCTGCGCAAGTTCATCATCTGGACGCTACCCACCAACATGGCCGAGGGCCTGGTGATTCTCACTGCGATCCTGCTCGGCACGGCGTTGCCGATCCTGCCGGTGCAGATCCTGTGGATCAACATGACCACGGCCGTCGCACTCGGCTTGACCTTGGCGTTCGAACCGCGCGAGCCGGACGTGATGAGCAGACCACCGCTGCCCCCGTCGTTGCCGCTGTTGACGAAGAAGCTCGTCGGCAGAATCGTGTTCGTCTCGGCGATTCTGCTGGCGAGCTCGTTCGGCGCGTTCCGCTGGCAACTCTCGGCCGGCGCGTCGCTCGACGTCGCGCGCACGGTCGCGGTCAACGTGTTCGTCGGAGCGCAGATCGCCTATCTGCTCAACTGCCGCTCACTCGACCGGTTCTGGCCTCGGGTGGGTCTGGGCCGCAACCCGTGGCTGCTGGTGGGAGTGGCGCTGACGGTCGCGCTCCAGCTGCTGCTGACATACGCGCCGTTCATGAACACGCTGTTCCACACCGCACCGCTCGGATGGGGCCCCTGGCTCGTCGTACTGGCGTTGAGTGCTGCGGCCTACGTACTGGTGGAGCTGGAGAAGTGGCGGCAACGCCACATGAGCTCGGTCAGCGGCCCATGAAGGCGAAGTCGACACGACTCAACTGCGGGCACCGCCGTGACCGCCGCCATCAGCGCACCGCGACCAGTTTCTCCGCGATCACGTCCGTCCAGCGGCCGATCTGGTCCCAGTCGCGGAAGTCGCCTGCCATGTCGCCACGCGCCATCTTCTTGGCGATGAAGCCGACGGCGGTCTCGGGAGTGAGCCTGCCGCCGAACGTGACCGGCTCGTCGGCACCGATGCGAGCGGCGATCTTCCTCACCGAGCGCGGCGCCTGCCGGGGACCTGGCTCGGCGTCGAGCGGACCGCTCTGGAAGAGGAAGACCGGACAACGGGCAAGCACGTCCGCGTTGCGTTGCAACAGCTTCACCGCATCTCGGCGCCACCGTCCAACGTAGAGGGGACTGCCCACCACGACTGCCTTGTAGGCAGCGATGGAGCGGACCTGCGCGGCGTCCTGCACGGTCACCTCGTGGGAGGCCGAGCGGATCCGCTCGGCGATCGCCTCGGCGATCTCCTTGGTGGAACCCGACTTGGTCGCGTACGCGACGAGAATCTCAGTCATGCCAACAACGATCCAGCTGCCTGTTCGTCGTCGACAGGGACCTTGTGCCCACCGGTGCAGGGTCGCCGGGTACTGACGGCGCCCGACCGCGCGCGGGAGGGTTGATGTTCAGGAAGCAATGATGAGTACCGCTACCAACGGATATCCAGTGCACGGTTCCTGTGGCTGGGACTCGCGTTGGTGAGCGTGGCGGCGTTCTTCGCCATCCTGTTCACCGGCCGCTATCCGAAGGGGCCCTTCGACTTCACGCTCGGCACGAACCGCTGGGCGCTGCGCGTGGCCGCCTAGCACACCCGCGAGACCGAGACCGTCGGCTGAAGGAGACACAGGATGAGAACCAGAGATGTGATGACGACGAGCGTCGTCACGGTGAAGCCGGACATGCCGGCACGGGAAGCCGCCAGGCTGCTGGCCGAGCGTGGTTTCACCGCGCTGCCGGTGGTGGACGACTTGGGCGAGCTGGTCGGCGTCGTGGGCGAAGCCGAGTTGCTGCAGGGCCGGCTGCCACAGGACCCGAGGTCGCTCGTGCACGGTGAACCGGCCCAGGCCAGGCAGGCGGCTGCCGAGGTGGTGGCGCGGGTCATGCTGAAGCAGCCGGTGATCGTCACACCGAACACGGACCTGGCCGAGGTCGCCGACCTGATGCTCGAGCGCGGTGTGCGCAGCGTGCTGGTGGTGCACGAGCGGCACCTCGCCGGCATCGTCACCCGCCGGGACATGCTCCGCTCGATCAGTCGCGCGGACTGGATCATCGAGGCGGAGATCCGCCATCGCCTCGACATGGTCGGCGGTGCCCGCCGCTGGGAGGTCGGCGTCAGCGGCGGCAAGGTGTCCATCGTGGACAAGATGGGCGACAAGTTCGAGCGGCACGTGGTGGAAGTGCTCGTTCGTGCCGTGGCAGGCGTGACCGGTGTCGAATTCGTCGGCGAGCGTGTCGTGCACGCAAGGGACTGACTTGACCATGGCGAGGCCACGGTGGTGCCGCGCCGGTAGCCGATCTCATCCGAAATCGGGCGGAGCGTCATCATGAGCGGGTTGGTCGTCGCAGTCGTCGCAGCAGTGGTCCTGCTGTTGCTGGGCATGTCGGTGAAGGTGGTCAAGCAGTACGAACAGGGCGTGTTGTTCCGCCTCGGCAAGGTCCGCGACGTGCGGATGCCGGGTCTGCGGCTGATCATCCCGGTAGTGGACGTCATGCGCCGGGTGTCGGATCCTCGGTGGGGTGATCAACGAGTACCGATATGCGGCTTGAGCTGCAGCGATGACTTTTCGAGCGGTACAAGATCGTCGACCAACAGCGCGCGTTCGAGCACCAGATCGGCGATAAACGCAATGAGGACGTCCGCATACTCGGGCAACGGCTGGTGACGGCGCGCGAACTTCGGTGACTTCGGCGATGTACTCACGGCGGAGCTGTCGCGCGTCGGGATCAGGATGTACATACGGCGCCTGGGATACTGGACCCTCGACCACCCGCGAGACCAGGAGTGCACCGTGCAGCAGGGAACCGTTCGTTGGTACGACCTCGAGCGCGGCTTCGGCTTCCTCGCCCCCGACGACGGCAGCGACGACATCTTCGTGCACGTCTCGCAGGTGCAGGGCGAGGGTGCGGCCCGGGCGCTGCGCGAGGGCCAGACGGTGGAGTTCGAGACCGGTGAGGGGCCCCGCGGTCCGCAGGCGCTGCACGTCGCCGTCACCGGGGACGTCGCACCCGACGCGACCCTGGGCGTGCTCGCCACCGTCTCCTGGTACGAGCCGGCCAAGGGCTACGGGTTCGCCGCGCCGGACGGCGGGGGTGCGGAGGTGTTCGTGCACTCCTCCGCCATCGTCACCGGGGGTGTCCTGGCGGCCGGGCAGCGGGTGGCCTTCGTCGTCATCGCCGGGGAGAAGGGGCCGCAGGCCCAGCACCTGGTGCCGCTGAGCTTCGACGCCGGGGTCCGCCGAGCCCCCTGGTCGCGCCCGGCGACGGTGCCGACGGCTCCGTCCTGTGGTTCGACGAGGAGAAGTCGTTCGGCTTCGTGGCCGCCGACGACGGGGCGGGTGACGTCTTCCTGCACGTGCGCGCCCTGGTCGACGAGCAGTACCTGCCGGCCGAGGGTGACCGGGTCTCGTTCACCACGGTCACCGCGGACCAGGGTCGTCAGGCGCGCGAGGTGCGGTTCGTGGCCACCGGCGAGCCGGTGGAGGCCGCCGCGGCCCCCAGCCAGGCCCGTCCGGCCACCCGGCCCGCAGCCCGCGCCGGCGACGGCTCGGTGGCCCGCTACGACGCCGACCGCGGCTTCGGCTTCATCACCCCCGATGCGGGCGGGCCCGACCTCTTCGTGCACGTCTCGGTGGTCTCCGGCGAGCCTCTGGTGGCGGGCGAGCGGGTGCGCTTCCGCATCCGGCAGAGCGACCGGGGCCCGCAGGCCGATGCCGTCGAGCGCGCCTGACCGTCCGTGACGGTCCTACGACGCCTCGAAGCGGGCGGCGTAGCGGCGCTGCCACGGCGTCTCGACCGCCCGGTG
>JASLAV010000307.1 GCA_030146905.1 Lentzea sp.
GCGGCCGGTAGTCGGTCAGCCGATCATGGCCAGGTTGCGCATCTGGGCGATACCTCGGGTGGCGTGCCCGACGCCGTCGCGTTTGCGGCGGCAGTTGCGCAGGATGTTCCAGGACTTCATGTGTGCCAGGGCGTGCTCGAATCGTGCGCGGACGCTCTTGTGGACGGTGTTGAGGTCTTCTTTCCATTGCGGCAGCGGCGGTTGTCCCTCCCGGGGCTTGCGGTAGGGCATGATCACCCCGGGATTGCCCTGGTAGCCGCCGTCGGCCATCACCTTCGCGCCCCGGCACTGCTCGTCCACTCCCGAGCCGGTGTAGGCGCGGCAGTCGTTGCGATTGCCCGGTGTCGGGTCGCCGACCGCGACGACCAGGCGGGTGTTGGCGTCGATGACGACCTGCATGTTCACCGAGTAGCGGTAGTTCTTCGACGACGCGGAGATGCTCCGGTCATGGGTGGGCACCAGGGTGCCGTCCACGATCAGCACGGTGTCCGGGCCGTGCTTGCGCGTCACCGGCGCCAGCGCCAGCAGCGGCGCCAGGTGATCCACCACGCGGCCCGCCGCGGACTTCGAGATCCCGAACAGCAGCGCGACCTGCCGCAACGTCAGATTCGTCCGGTAGCACACCGCCACCAGCAACACCCGATCCGCCAGTGGCACACCCCACCGCCGGCCGCTACCGGTCTGCTCACCACCCCGACAGGCCACGACCCGCACGAGCGTGCGGAACACCCGCACCGACAAGCCCGTGAACACCGGCACCCACTCCGGCCGGTCCGCACTGATCACCTGCTCCACAGCAGGATCATCGATCACGCCGAGACGGCGTTACGGGACAACCTTTAGCTGTACTCCCCCGCGAGGTTGTGAACGGTACGGCACGTGATCGGATGATCTTGGAATGAGGGAGGGCCTCCGGGTTCGATGTGGATTGCGACATCTGCACCGGCGACCAGGAGGCTGTCGATTACTTACGCTAACGCACCGCTGACCGAGTTGGGCAGGCTGCGCCTGGCCCGGTGTGTCGTCGACGAATGGCCTGACCGGCGGGCCGCCGAACGCTTCCAGGTCTCGGTCAGCACCGCGCAACGCTGGGCCGCCCGCTACCGCGAGCGCGGCGCGGCCGGCATGGCCGACCGGTCCTCGCGGCCGCGCTCGAGCCCGCGACGCACGCCGACCCGTATCGAGCGGCGGATCATCAAGGTCCGCCTGGCGCGGCGGTGGGGGCCGGCGCGGTACGCCTACCTGCTCGGCCTGGTGCCCTCGACTGTGCACCGGGTCCCGACCCGCTACCGCCTGGCCCGGCTGTCCCACGTCGTGCTCCCCTACGAGCTGGGTACTCCGGGAGTTCCAGACTTCGGGACTTCCGGAGTCCGGAACTCCCGGCTGTCACCCCAGGTGTCTGGTGTCCTGCTGCTCGGCGACGAGGAAGGGCAGTCGCCGAGCAGCCGACTCCTCGAGCAAGTCTCGCCATTCGCTGACAGTGCGCGACGATTCCAAGCGCACATCAGGCTGCTTCCGACGTAGTGATCGCGGATGACCGCCACGGCGTGCGCGTCCACCGGCCGCACGGGACGGACCCGAGGACACACAGCCATTGTCGGCTGAGAAGGTGAAACTGGTGGCGGCTCATCGCGCTAGTCCTGGGTCAGAGCACGATTTCCAGGGTTACGGTGCCGGTGAGGCTGCTGATGCCGGTAGTGGCGCAGGCGGTGGGATTCAGACTGGGCAGGGTGACCACGCGAGTGGCTATGCCGCCCTCGCCCAGTCCGTCAGTCACTGTGCCGATGAAGGTCAGCACCTTGAAGCCGTTGACGAGTGTGACCACCGTGGAGCTGAAGAAGGTGATCGTGCTGCGCTGCCCGTTGTTCCAGGTGTAGGTCCGAGTGCTGGTGTTGGTCGGTGGGACGAGGGTCAGCACGCAGCTCTGGGGGCTGGTTGCGGTGTGGGTGCTATGCGCGCTGCTGACATCGGGCAGCGGGGTGCAGTTGTGGTCCTCTGTGGTCTTGGCCGTCGTGTTCTGGGTTGTGTTGGTCAGAGGCGGGTTGTAATGGGTCGTCTGGGCGCCGACACACACGATGGTCACCGGTGTGGCCTGGGCGGCGGCGGTTCCGGCGTCCAAACCGAGCATCAGGGCCAAGGCCGCGATGAATGCGGCCAGCCGGGTACGGTTCATGAGGGGTTCCGTTCTGCCCTTGGGTGTCGCGGTTGTTCTGTCTGGAACGGGCTGCGGCATCGGGGCTGTCTCGATGGGTTGCGCGGTGGAAGACCGCGCTGTTGCGTGTTCGGTTGACCGTTCTGTGTCGGCCCATCGTGTGGATGGGGTTCTCGGTAGTAGGGCGAACTGTGCGTTCTGTGTGGGATATCGCTCGGTAGTGCGATGTGTGTCACTTATTGGCGTACCCGTTCGGGTGAATCTATTTAGCCCATCGGGGCGGCACCGCGTGAACTCATGGCCGGCGATGATCTAGAGCCGGGCGGCGAGAAACAGACGGTGGGGCAGGCGCGCAGGAACCCGGCCACGGTGAACGGGAACAGGTACCAGTTGTTGGGCGCGGGCACGTGCCGAACGCGCCGCGCAACCATCCCTCCACCCGATCCTGCACGTGCGGGTCCAACTGGTCCCCATAGCCACGGCCGGGTCACGCGTAGCCCCAGCGCCACGGACGCCGACTCCATCATCGGCTGTCCCTGCGCGCCGACGTCCCCGATGACCGGCCACGACTCCGCGTCGTCCCGATCAGGTGTGGCCGTGCCGGCCTCGAGACCGGCGGCGTACCTTTCGATCCACCCCAGCGGGTCGGTCCCGTCCGCGAGTCACTGGTCATGGAGCATAATCAGCGATCGCATTTCGCAGCCGCGTCAGGAATTCCTCGTTTCCAACTTCGAATGCGAAGTAGGTCACAAATTCCACAATGGGCATCCCTGTTTTTCTGACCGTGAGCGGATGTTGACGGGTCTCTGCGGAGACTTCTCCCACGTCGATCACGCCGAGATCAACTTCGCGGATCCGTGGATGCGCTTGAGCGTTGAGATCGGTCTCTACGATAAGCAGTGAACCACCAGTAATTGCAAGGACAGCCACCTGCGACTCGGTCACCGCCTCGCTGGATTGCGCAAGGGACATGTCGGCGATCCGAAGGCCGAGCACATCAGCCCAGTGACCAAGCAGCTTGAACTGCGGAAGATGCTCAGGAACGGGTTCGACGCCCCATCCGCGGATGTCTTCGACACCGGCGGCGATAGCCTCGACTTCGGCTTTGTAGCGTGACGGATCCGGAGGCCGCACTTCCGGATCAATCGCCAGTGGGGCAGTCTCCGGCGACCTGATCAACCACCCGCCCATCGCTCCCTGACGCCACGGGTAGTATACAGTCTCCCACAGGATTCCATCGATCAATTCGATCCGATGACACCGGGGCACTGCCAGCAGGCGATCATGCACGAAGTCGACCGCTTTTCCGCGCGCAAGTTCGTGTACATTGACTGCATCCGCCTCACCTCCGGGCACCTTCAC
>JASLAV010000314.1 GCA_030146905.1 Lentzea sp.
CTGTGCCGGAGGAGGAACGATGCCACTCTCCGAGCACGAGCAGCGACTGCTCGACCAGATCGAGCGCGCGCTCTACGCCGAAGACCCGAAGTTCGCATCCACCGTACGAGGCGCCAAGTTGCGGCGGCCGTCCAAGCGGCGCCGCATACAGGGCATCGTGTTGTTCGTGGTCGGTGTGGCCGCGCTCATCATCGGCGTGACGCTGCCGCAGCTCGCGATCGCCAGCATCCCCGTGGTGAGCGTCTTCGGCTTCCTGCTCATGTTCTTCGGTGCGCTCATCACCCTGACGACGTTGCGTCGCGGTGACCAGGTCGCCGAGGGCGCGCAGGAGGACGGCAAGCCAGTGCGCAGCCGCAGCTCGTTCTCCGAACGGATGGAAGAGCGCTTCCGCCGTCGTTTCGACGAGGAGCAGTAAACCTTCCACACCTGCGACAACGGGCCCGCCTCCCGGAGGGGAGCGGGCCCGTCGCTTTGCCTGGATCACGGCCAGGCCCTGTCCTGTGGGGCCGTTCGATGAGAGTCGCGGTCGAGCGTCCCTCCGGGGCCCTCGGCCGCGACTGTCGCGGCCGAGACCCGCAGGACAGGGCCTAGACCGGGACGGGCTCGCGCTCCTGCGCCTGGGGCGCCGGGGCGGGCGCCTGCTTCAGGACCGACTTCGGTAGCAGCCGCGCCCGCAACGACAGCGGGGCGTTGTGGCGCAGCGACTGCCGCACCGCCCCCAGCGCCCCCGGCAGCGCCGGGTCGGCGGCGGGGTTCGCGCTGTACCAGGACCGCTCGATCGCCCCGATCACCACGCGGAGACCGTTCCTGCCAGGCTCGTCCAGGTTGTGCTCGCGCGCCAGCCGGCGGGCGGCGGCCCTGATCGTCTCGGCCGCGGGCACGGGCGCGCCCCGGTCGATCGACTCCGCCATGAGCTCGTTCCACGCCGCCGTCGACGCGTCCGCGCCGAGCCTCGCGACCTTGCGCAACCGGGTCCGGCGCTGCAGCACGCGGATCGTCGCGGGTGTGGCCGCGACCAGCAGCACCAACGTGACAGCCATGAGGACGTACGAGAGCCAGGCCACTGCCAGCAGCAGCACGACCGCCCACAGCACCGCCGACACGGGTCCGCTCCAGCGCCGCACCGCCATCGAGTACTGCCGCCGCCGCGCCGCAGCAGGGGACTCCTCGCGCTGCCGTGCCTCCTCCACCAGGGACTCGTCGGGCTCCAGCTTGACCATGCGCAGCAGCTGGACGCCCAGTGCGAGCAGGAAGGCGACGAGCAACGCGAACGGGACCCAGTTCTTCGAGGTGTCCTCCGGCGTGCCCTGCGGCAGGCCGCTGTCACCCTCCTCGCCGTCGGGCGACGCCGACGGCTGGACGGACCCGGTCGCGGACGGTGCCACCGACTCGGTCGTCGTCTCCGCCGTGGGCTCCTCCTCCGCACCCGGCGCGGTCTCGCGCAGGTACGGCGGCACGACACCGCGGCCGTCGGAGATCGGCGTCGGGTCGAAGGTCATCCAGCCGTGGCCGGGGAAGAAGATCTCGACCCACGCGTGCGCGTCGTCGGTGCTGATCACCCGGTGGGCGTTGTCCGCGGCCGCGACACCGGCGGTGAAGCCGATCGCGACGCGTGACGGCAGGCCGACCACACGGGCCATGACGGCCATCGCCGAGGCGTACTGCTCGCAGTACCCGACCTTGCTCCTGGTCACGAACTCGGTCAGGGCGTCCTTGTTGACGTCGCCCTGGGTCTTGAGGTCGTACTTGAAGTCGCTGGTCGGGCTGTTGAAGAACGCCGTGAGCGCGGCGGCCTTGTCGAAGTCGTTGGTGGCGTTCTTCACGATGTCGTTCGCCAGGTCGACCACCGGCTGCTCGACGCCCTCGAACTTGTAGTACTCGCCGTCGACCAGGTTCTTCGGGCCGGACGCGAGGCGCAGCGACTGCTTGGTGGGCGTCGACAGCACCGCGTCGAGCTCGTACGGCTCCGGTTCGCGCTCCCGCTGCGAGAAGATGACGCCCTTCTTGGCGTCGAAGCGGTAGTCGTCCTCCGGCGTGTCGATGCGGCGCACCGAACCGTAGGTCGGCAGCCAGAAGCTCCTCCAGTCGCGCGGCTCGATGTTGATCCGCGTCGTCTTGCCCTCACCGCGGTCGCCCGGCTGCAGCGGCAGCTCGCCGCGCGCCGGTTGGCCGCCGGGGTCCGTGCCGCGTTCCCAGCCCTTGTTCGGCACGTACCTGGCGAGCGTGGTCGCCCGCATGTACGTCTGCTCCGGCAGGCCCTTCACGAAGAAGACCTCCGCGGTCCTGCCGCGGTTGAGCATGCCGCGCAACGACGTCATCTCGCTCAGCCCGATGCCGCCCTTGCCGCCACCGCCGGAGCCACCGCCCGGCAGCCTGCCGACCGTGCCGACGAACGTGAAACCGGCGCCGACGACCAGCGCGATCACCATCGCGATGGCCGCCACCGAGGTCGCGGAACCACCGGACCCGCTCGCCGACCCGGAGCCGAGCCTGCCGCGCCACGCCTCGTGCCGGTGCTGGCCGTCGACCGCGAGCAGCATCGCGAACGCCGCGGCGCCCAGGATGAACGTCCAGAACGGCAGCATCTCGTCGGCCAGCGACGCGGGCACCGCGAACACGCACAGCAGCACCAGGCCGGAGGCCGCCGGAGCCGCCGCGGCCACGGCCAGCGTGTCCACCAGCACCGCGACCAGGCCGATCGCCAGCACCACGAGCGCCTGGATCGCGGGCGACGCGTGCACCGGCGGCACGCCGGTCTGCACCTGCGACACCGAATCCGAGAGCACGTCGCCGAGCTCGCCCAGCGCGTCGGGACCTGGGATGAACAGGAAGATGCCCGACCGCGTGTGCAACGCCGTGAGCAGGCACAACAGCACGAAGACCTGGGCGATCGCCACCAGTGGCGGGGTCAGCCGGGTCGCGCGCAGGAACGCGCCGGTCACGGTGATCGCGACGATCACCACGCCGATGCGCACCAGCCACAGGTCGCCCTCGATCACACCCGAGAGCGCGGTCGACGCGCACAGCACGGCCAGTGCCGCGATCCACGGCGTCGCCGACGTGAACCACTCCGGTTCCGTGCCCCTCGCGCGAGCGGCGGATCGGGTTCCCATCTCAGCCCACCTCCGAGCGAACCGACGGTCCCCGGTTGCCTGCCGAGGCGCACAACTGCTGCCACACCTGCTGCATCGACGCCGACGGCTTCGCTATCGTCACGCCCCAGCCCGCGCCGGTCAGCAACCGCCGCGCGTCCTCGGGGTCGGGCGCCGCGGAGTCCGTGCCACCCGCCCAGGCGTTCACGTCCAGCAGCACGGCCAGGCTGCGCGTCCCGCGCGGCCGGTACCGGATCAGCTCCTCCACCGACGCCGGCGACACGCCGCCGAGCACCGCGATGACCTCCTGGCCGGCGCCGGGGTCGATCCCGCCGCTCAGCTCGCGCCGGTGCGACGACTGCAGCGCCGCGAGCGCGTCCAGCACCACGTGGTCGCTGTGCCCGCCGTCGGACGCCCCGCCCGCGAGCACCCGCCCGTCCTCCGACACCAGGCGGATCTGGTGGCCGAAGTGGTGCAGGTGCAGGCAGATCGACGCCACGAACGAGATCGCCCACTCGAGCGACGCCGTCGGCCCGCTGCCGCGGTGCGCGTGCACCCGGTGGTCGAGAAGCACCGTCGTGCCACCGCGCCACGGCCGTTCCTCGACGCGCACCATCAGCTCGTCGCGCCGGGCCGTGGACCGCCAGTGGACCTTGCGCAGGTCGTCGCCCTGGCGGTACGGGCGCACCACGGCGTCGTCCTCGCCCTGGCCGGCGCGCAGCCGCACCGAACCGTCGTCGCCCGCGCCCATGCCGGAACCACCGGGCAGACCGGCGAGCCGCACGACGCGTGGCACGACGACGAGGCGTGACCGCCCGGCGAGCTCGCGGTCGTACTCCGCCAGCCCGAACGGGTCGGTGATCCGCGCCATCAGCGGTCCGACCTGCTGGATCCCGCGCATCACCGGCTTGAGCGGGTAGCGCAGCGACGTGGGCGTGTTGCGCGGCAGCCGCTCCACCAGGAACCGCGGCCGTGCGCCCAGCGCGTACGGCACGGTGTCCTCCAGCATCAGCCCGCCCGTGGGCAGCCGGCCGGTGCTGCGCAGGTCGAGCTTCACCTCGGCCGCGGCCCCGACCGGCACCCGGCTCGGCGCGAGGTAGCGGGCGGCGTGCAAGCCCACCCGCGCCCTCGTCGCGAGCCACGCGGCCAGCAGGGGCAGTGCGATCACGAACGCGGCCACCCGCAGGAGGTCGCGTTCGTTCAAGACCGCGGCGCACACTCCGGCGGCGAACCCCGCGGCCAGCAAGCATCTCCCGCGTGTGGTCAGACCGGACAGTGCGGTGCGCATCGTCAGCGTGGCGTCCCTGCGTTGTTGTTGTTGTTCAAGCTCCGGACGAACGCCGCGCTCGGGTCCAGCGCCGCGGTCGGCACCGGCACCCGCTGCAGCAACGCCCTGATCAGCTCGGCGGGGGAGCGGCGGGCCGCCTGCGCCTCCGCGGTCATCACGAGCCGGTGTGCGAGTACCGGGATCGCCACCGAGTGGATGTCGTCCGGCACCACGAAGTCACGACCGGCCAGCGCGGCCTGGGCGCGTGCGGCGCGCACCAGGTGCAGCGTCGAGCGCGGGGACGCGCCCAGCCGCAGCTCCGGCAGGCGGCGCGTGGCCGACACCAGCTCCACGGCGTACCGGCGGATCTCGGTGGAGAGGTGCACCCGGCGCACGGCCTCGATCAGCCGCAGGATCTGCGCCGCGTCCGAGACGGGCCGCAGGTCCTCGATCGGGTTGTGGCCCGCGTGCTCGTCGACCATCGCGAGCTCGGCCTGCGGGTCCGGGTAGCCGATCGACACGCGAGCGGTGAACCGGTCGCGCTGCGCCTCCGGCAGGGCGTAGGTGCCCTCCATCTCGATCGGGTTCTGCGTCGCGATCACCATGAACGGCGAACCCAGCGGGTAGGTGTGCGCGTCCACCGTGACCTGGTGCTCCTCCATGCACTCCAGGAGCGCGGACTGCGTCTTGGGGGAGGCGCGGTTGATCTCGTCGCCGACGACGATGTTCGCGAAGATCGGTCCTGGCCGGAACTCGAAGTCGTTCTCCTGCCGGTTGTAGATCGACGAGCCGGTGATGTCGCTCGGCAGCAGGTCGGGTGTGAACTGCACGCGGCTCACGGTGCAGTCGATCGAGCGGGCGAGCGCTTTCGCCAGCGACGTCTTGCCCACACCCGGCACGTCCTCGACCAGGAGGTGCCCCTCGGCCAGCAGTGTCACGAGAGCAAGGCGGACCACGTCGGGTTTGCCGACGAGCACCCGTTCGACGTTGGCGGCGATCCGCTGGACGGCGCCGTGCAACTCTCCCAGGACCTGATCGACCGGCGCGTGCGAGTTCGCGCTAGGGCTTCCCGGTGTCACTAAACCTCCAGCAGCCGTGTCCGGAACACGGACGTGTGAGCGTTTCACGCAGTGTGTCAAACCACGGCTAAGTGCCCTACACCTGCGGGCTACATCGGGTTCGCTCCACCAGTTTCCACCTTCCCCCACCAAAGCGCCCCAACCCCGGGTTTTGGCCGAAATTTCTAGTCCGTTCGAGTGGCAAATCCCCGTTCGCGCCTCACCCGCGAAGGTGGAGCCTGATCAGCTCCCCCACCGTCCCCCCACGTCGCCCCACGGCGTCTACCTGGGAAAACAGGTCACGACATGGTGCGTGAACCCCTGTTTCAGCGTTGACTGTGGTGAAAAGTGGGGTACTGTGGCGGCCGGTGGGGCAGACGGGGGCCCCGCTGCCGGTCTGTCGCCCGGCAAGGGAGGTGGATGCCGATGTTCCTCGGCACTCACTACCCGCGCTTGGACGACAAAGGTCGGCTGACACTGCCTGCGAAGTTCCGGGACGAACTGGCGGGAGGTCTCATGGTCACCAAGGGCCAGGACCACTGCCTGTACGTGTTCCCCCGGGCTGAGTTCGAGCAGATGGCGAGGAAGGTCGCCGAGGCGCCGTTCACCAACGACGCCGTACGCGCCTACCAGCGGTATCTGTTCGCAGGTACGGACGAGCAGCGTCCGGACGGTCAGGGCCGAGTCCTGATCGCACCGGAACTGCGGCGGTACGCCGGGCTGACCAAGGAGTGCGTGGTCGTCGGCGCGTTCACCAGGATGGAGATCTGGGACGCGGCGGCCTGGCAGACCTATCTCGAAGAGCACGAGGACGGCTACGCCACGGCTCGCGAGGAGGTCATACCGGGCGTCTTCTGATGGCGGTCAGCCGAGCAACAGGCCGGATGTTCCACACGCGATTCGGGTGCCGTGAGGCCTCGGTCCGCTCGACTATCGGCCCTGGCGCACCTTCCCCGGCGCCAGGTTCGACGGGCGGGCGGGGAC
>JASLAV010000352.1 GCA_030146905.1 Lentzea sp.
CGGTGGAGCGGTTCCGGTTCCGGCGCTTGGAGTTGCGCAGCAGTCGCACCAAACCGTTCGAGGTCGACGGAGAAGTCTGCGGGACAACCAGGTCACTGAAGGTCGAGGTAGACCCCGCAGCGCTCGTCGTCAAGGTGCCGGCATGAACCCGGCGACCCCGTCCCGAAAGCTGCCGCCGGTCACTGGCCGTGATCCGTATTCGGACGATCGCGGGAGTGCTGGTGCGGTGCTGCGCGAGCGTGACGACCGTGTGCGCGGTGAGCATGCGGGAGCCGAGCGTGCTGCACTCCCCACCGGGGACTGGCAGTCCACGCCGCGACGGGGTCCGTCTTCTCCTCGGCCACCACAGGTGCACAGCCCAGTTGCCGACGTAGCTTCCCACCGCGCCGGTCACCGGGTTCTACCACGGCTGTCCTGCAAGTCGTTGTTGTAGACGCAGACCTTCGCCCCAGCGTCGATCAGCAACGCCTCACGAGCGGCGTTGCGCTGCGACACGCACCCGATGTGCTCGTCGATCGGGTCCATCATGCGATCGCCGATCCTGCCGCATCACCGGGCGGCTGAAAGTTCTCGGCGGCTGATGTCGAGTTCGCCGGCGTCCGCTCGTCTTTCGCTCACAACCGCAACCGAAGGAGCGATCGACATGTCCGAACAGGTCAACTGGTTCGAGCTGCCCGTCGACGACACCGAGAAGGCGAGGGCGTTCTACGCGGGCCTCTTCGGCTGGGAGACCAGCCAGATGGGCGAGGACTACCACTTCATCACCAACGGCGCGGCAGGCGCCATCGCCGGGCTGGGCGGCAAGAGCGACGACGTGCGGTCGGTGCCCGATGTCAGCCGCATCGCCCACTGCGCCGACGACCAGGGCACACCGTTCAGCCTGTACGAACCGCAGAGCTGACATGACCGCGTGGCCCGTCCCGAACTCGGCCGGCCGCGGTCGGTGCGGATCGTGGCGGCGCCAAGGTCGAAGAGCGCGCTGACCCCGACCGCTCGTCGAGAGCCGACGGTTCACCTCCTGCGACGCGCACGCCATTTCAGTCCACTGTGGATCCTGCAAATGGCCGCAGCGGGAACCGCGGCCGTCAGGAATCAGGCCGTTTCGGTCAGATCCGCATGTTTCTCGATGGACGCGACCACACCGACAAGGACCCGGCTGACCGAATGAGGATTCATCCGTTCGATCGTGCCGCTCACCACCACAGCGGCCACCGGTTCGACACTGCCGAGGTACACCGGTGCGGCTACCTCGAACAGTTCGGGGAAGTACTCGCCACGGGCGTAGGACAGACCGGTGCGCCGGATCAGGGACAGCTCACGCCTCAGCACGTCCTCATGGACGATGGTCCACGGCGTGTGCGCGAAAGAATGTTGAGGTGCCGACTGCGAACCGTTGGCCAGCAACAGTTTACCGGCCGCGCTGCAGTACGCCGGCACAGGTTGTCTCAATGCCTGGGCCACGCGTGCGTGGTCGTGGTCGTAGAGCAAGCCGGCGTGGTGTACGTCGCAGCCGGACAGCACGGCAACGCTCACCACGTGGCGGGTCAACCGGAACAGCTCGAGGAGGAACGGCGTGATCGCGCAGCTGATCTCATGGGCGCGTGCCGGGCCACGCTGCCTGGCCAGGCGCTGGAGGTAGTCGCCCAGCTCGTACTTCTTCGACTCGGTCTGGACGACGAGCCCGACCTCCACCAGGTGCCGCAGCAACCGGTGCAGCGTGGACTTCGGTAGCGACACCGCGTCGACCAGTTCCGACAGGGGCAGTGGTGCGGTGGCCGCGGCCAGGACCTCCAGGACCGCGACCGCCTTCCACAGCCGTCCTACGGCAGTGCCGGTCGACCGCGTCTCGTCCTGTTCGCTGGTGCGCTGCACCATTACTTGCTATCGGAACGCCGATGCCGGACCAAGTCCTCGGGAATGCGCTGTCCCCTCGACACCCCCAGCGTTTCCCCTTTGCGACAGATGCCCCCGGTCGTCGCGAAATCGTCCCGGAAAACGGAATCCGTCGTTGAACGGGGAGTTGAGGCGTGCCTACTGTGCCGGACATGGCACAAGCAAGTTCGGACATGCAGGTGACCGACGCGGGCACACGCCGGGTTCTGCTGGCGGGTCCACGTTCCTTCTGTGCGGGTGTCGAGCGCGCCATCGAGATCGTCGAACGAGCTTTGGAGTCGCGGCCCGCACCCGTGTACGTCCGCAAGCAGATCGTGCACAACGCGATCGTTGTCGACGAGCTGTCCGACCGAGGCGTCATCTTCGTCGAGGAGCTCGACGAGGTCCCGGACGGCGCCACCGTCGTGTTCTCCGCACACGGGGTGTCGCCTGCCGTCCGCGAGGAGGCGGACCGCCGTGGCCTCGACGTCATCGACGCGACCTGCCCCCTGGTCACACGGGTGCACATGAAGGCACGCCGGTTCGCCGCCCGCGGTGACACCGTGGTGTTGATCGGGCACGCGGGTCACGAGGAAGTGGAGGGCACCCTCGGTGAGGCCCCCGGCTCCATCGTGCTGATCCAGGACCACGCCGACGTCGCCGCCTTCACGCCGGAGAACCCCGGGCAGATCTCCTACCTGACCCAGACCACGCTCGCCGTCGACGAGACGGCGGAGTACATCGAGGCGCTGCGCGAGAGATTCCCGCAGATGCGCGAGCCGGCCTCGGAAGACATCTGTTACGCGACCACCAACCGGCAGCAGGCACTGCGTGCGCTGCTGCCCGAGGTGGAGCTGGTCCTCGTGGTCGGCTCCACCAACTCCTCCAACTCCGTGCGCCTGGTCGAACTGGCGGAGCGCGAGGGCGTCCAGGCCAAGCTGATCGACAGCGCGTCCGACATCCGCCCGGAATGGCTGACCGGGGTGCGTTCGATCGGGCTGACCGCCGGTGCGTCCGCGCCGCACAGGCTGGTCACCGAGGTGGTCACCGCGCTGCGCGCTCATGGGCCCGTCGTGGTCGAGGAACGGGAGATCACCCGCGAGACCATGCACTTCGAGCTGCCTTCCGCCGTGCGACGCCCGAAGGCGACGGCCGAGAACGCCGACGAGCACGGCTCCGCGACGCGACAGGGCCGGAACGGTGGTGCTGTATGACGACGAGGTTCGAGACGCTCAGCGAGATCACCAGCCCGCAACGGCTGCGGGAGCTTCCAGAAGACCGCCTGCCCGAACTGGCACGGGAGATCCGCTCCTTCCTCGTGGACCGGGTGTGCCGGACCGGAGGACACCTCGGTCCCAACCTCGGTGTGGTCGAGCTGACCATCGCCCTGCACCGGGTGTTCGACTCACCGGCCGACCGCATCATCTTCGACACGGGCCACCAGGCCTACGTGCACAAGCTGCTGACCGGTCGCCAGCAGGAGTTCGACACGCTTCGCGCCCCCGGCGGACTGGCCGGCTATCCGCAGCGCGCGGAGTCTCCGCACGACCACGTCGAGAACTCGCACGCCTCGACCTCCCTGTCCTACGCCGATGGCTTCGCCAGGGCGCAGCGGTTGCTCGGTGAGACCCACCGCAGGGTGGTGGCGGTGATCGGTGACGGCGCGATGACCGGTGGTATGGCCTGGGAAGCCATGAACAACCTCGGCAGCCGAGGTGACCGGGTCGTCGTGGTGCTCAACGACAACGGCCGGTCTTACGACCCCACGGTCGGCGGGCTGGCCACCCACCTGGCGGCGCTCAGGAACGGCGAGCACGTCGGCCAGAACCTCTTCCAGGCTCTCGGTTTGCGCTACATCGGACCGGTGGACGGTCACGACATCGCCGCCGTGGAGGCCGCGCTGACCGAGGCCGCCACGCTCGACCAGCCCGTGGTCGTGCACTGCGTGACCGAGAAAGGCCGCGGCTACGCACCTGCTGAGACGGACGAAGCCGACCGGATGCACGGCATCGGCGTCCTCGACCCGGCCACCGGAAAGGCACCCGCCGGGGGTTCCCGCAGCTGGTCCAGCGCGTTCGGCGCGGAGCTGGCCGATCTCGCCGCCGAACGACCGGACCTGGTCGGGCTCACGGCGGCGATGCTGCGACCGGTAGGTCTGCTGCCCATGGCGCGGCGCTTTCCCGAGCGGGTGATCGACGTGGGCATCGCCGAGCAGCACGCCGTCACCAGCGCGGCCGGACTGGCCATGGCCGGGCTGCACCCCGTGGTCTGCCTGTACGCCACGTTCCTCAACCGCGCGCTCGACCAGGTCATCATGGACGTGGCGCTGCACGAGCTGCCGGTCACGTTCGTGCTCGACCGCGCCGGCATCACCGGCCCGGACGGCCCCAGCCACCACGGCATGTGGGACCTGGCGCTGCTCGGCACCGTGCCCGGGATGCGGGTGGCGTCCCCGCGAGACGCCACGCAGCTGTCCGCGTTGCTCCGTGAGGCGGTCGCCACCTCCACCGGCCCGACCGCGGTGCGGTTCCCCAAGGCCTCCGTCGGCGCGGACATCCCCGCCGTCGCGACGATCGACGGCCTGGACGTCCTGCACCGCACCCGGTCGCGGCCACTGGACGTGCTGGTGGTCTGCACCGGCGTCATGGCCGGACCGGCCGTTCGCGCGGCGGAGGCGTTGGCCGCCGAGGACATCGGCGTGACCGTGGTCGACCCGCGCTGGCTGCTGCCGATCAACCCGACCCTGGTCCACCTGGCCTCCCGGCACCAGGTGGTGGTCACCGCCGAGGACGGCGAGCGCACCGGCGGGGTGGGCGCCGCACTGGCCCAGGCGTGCACCGACGCGGGAGTGCGAGCCCCCGTGCACAACGCGGGACTCCCCCGCCGGTTCGTCGAGCACGGCGACCGGCAGGAGATCCTGGCCGAGCACGGTCTCACCGCCGAGGCCATCGTCCACACGGCCACGTCGGCGCTGTTCGCCCGGCAACCGACCACCCGCTTGGAGAGGACGGCACGGTGACCCAGGTCGAGCTCGGTGTTCCCGAGATTCCACCCGCTCCACTGGCTCGACGGCGCCAGACCAGGCAGCTGGCAGTGGGAAAAGTGGGTGTGGGCAGCGAGTTCCCGGTGTCGGTGCAGTCGATGACGACGACGCTGACGGCGGACGTGAACGCGACTTTGCAGCAGATCGCCGAGCTGACGGCAGCCGGTTGTGACATCGTCCGGGTGGCGTGCCCGTCGGCGGACGACGCGGAGGCGTTGGCGACGATCGCGACGAAGTCGCAGATCCCGGTGATCGCGGACATCCACTTCCAGCCGAAGTACGTGTTCGCCGCGATCGAGGCCGGGTGTGCCGCGGTGCGGGTGAACCCGGGGAACATCAGGAAGTTCGACGACAAGGTGCGGGAGATCGCCGTCGCGGCGCGGGAGCGCGGCACTCCGATCCGGATCGGGGTGAACGCCGGTTCGCTCGACCCGCGGTTGCTCGCGAAGTACGGCAAAGCCACCCCGGAAGCGCTGGCGGAGTCGGCGTTGTGGGAGGCGAGCCTGTTCGCCGAGCACGACTTCCACGATCTGAAGATCTCGGTGAAGCACAACGACCCGGTGGTGATGATCCGGGCGTACGAGCTCTTGGCCGAGCAATGCGACTACCCGTTGCACCTGGGAGTGACCGAGGCCGGGCCGGCGTTCCAGGGCACGATCAAGTCGGCGGTCGCCTTCGGAGCGTTGTTGCGACAGGGGATCGGCGACACCATCCGGGTGTCGTTGTCCGCGCCTCCGGTCGAGGAGGTCAAGGTCGGGACGCAGATCCTGCAGTCGTTGAACCTGCGGCCGAGGAAGCTGGAGATCGTGTCGTGCCCCTCCTGCGGGCGGGCCCAGGTCGACGTGTACACGTTGGCCGAGCAGGTCACCGCCGGGTTGGAGGGGATCGAGATCCCGCTGCGGGTCGCGGTCATGGGTTGTGTGGTCAACGGCCCCGGTGAGGCCCGCGAAGCCGACCTGGGGGTGGCGTCGGGCAACGGCAAGGGCCAGATCTTCGTCAAGGGCCAGGTCATCAAGACCGTTCCCGAACACAAGATCGTCGAAACCCTCATCGACGAAGCCCTGCGCATCGCCGACGAGGCGGGCACGGCCACCGGTGCCGGCGCACCCGTGGTGACAGTCGGCTGACCAGCCCACTCCCCCTATCCGCACCGGCTCCGGCGGCAGGCACCGCCGGAGCCGGTCACTCTGCGCATCTGAGGGATTACCCCCTCTGGAGCGACGTCCCGCGATCATGCATCGACGGGCAACATTCGCGGCCATACGTTGATCGTGTTGCAGCCCGCTGACCCTGCGGAGACACGATGAATGTGGCCAAAGTGCTCGTGCAAGCGTCCGATCCCCTGGCGGACGTGGCGATCAACAACTACCTCGG
>JASLAV010000366.1 GCA_030146905.1 Lentzea sp.
GCGGACACCCGAGACGACTCGACCGCGATGTCGCAGGCCGAGTTGCCGATCCCGAGCACCAGGACCTTCTTGTCGGCGAACCGCTCGGGCGTCTTGTAGAAGTGCGCGTGCATCTCCTCGCCGTCGAACGAACCGGGGAACGCGGGCTCGGGCATCCGCGGCGACCAGTGGTGTCCGTTCGCGACGATCACCGACCGATAGGCGCTCGACGTCTCTTCGCCGGTGTCCCGGTCGCGCGTCGTGACCGCATAACCACCCGGCGCGACGGAAACCGCGACGACCTCCGTCCTGAACCGGATGCGGTCGCGGAACCCGTGGTGCTTCACGAAGTCGTCGAAGTACTCCGCGATCTGGAAGTGCGACGGGTAGGCCGGCAGGTGTGACGGCATCGGGAACGACTTGAACTCCATCATCTGCCGCGAGGTGTTGATGTGGAGCGAACGGTAAGCGGACGACATGCCGTTGTCGTTCAGGTAGCGCCAGTTGCCACCGATCTCGGATCCGGTCTCGTAGCAGTCGAACTCGATGCCGCGGGCGTTGAGCACCTGACATGCGGCGATGCCGGAAGAACCTGCTCCGATGACGCACACGCGATCCATGGACCGAAGTATTTTCATGTTCATTGCGCGTGTCAATGACCTGGTCTCGGCGTGAATCGGCGGAATCCGCGGTGCCCGCCAAGTGGAACGGGTGTCCCTGGGGTCGTCGGGCCAATACGTTGTGGCACATGCGAAAGCTTCTCGTGGCAGTCACGTCCGTACTGGCGTTCGCGGTCTCCACCGGTACGGCGGCGGGTGCACCGCTGCCGTACCCGGAGATCTTCGCGACGAACAACACCGCGATCATCACCGACCCCGACGACCCTCGCCTGCGGGACAGACTCGTGCGGTTCGACCACGAGGTCCGCGGCATCGTGCACGCGAACGGAGGCGTCACCACCCGGTCCACGCTGCTCGACGGGGTGTTCTGGTCGAGCGACCTGCAGCAGACGACGTTCGAACGCTCCCGCAAGTTCGACGTCACCCTCGGCGAGGGAAGCCTGCGCCACACCGCTTCGACGATCGCCAAGCAGTTCCGGCAGGAGTCGGTGCTCACGTTCCGCTTCCTGCCCGCGAACTCGCCGGAGGTCGACGCCGTCCAGGTCGAGGTCGACGGCCTCACCGCGCAGCAGGTCCGCCAAGGCCTGCTCGACGACGCGGTCGCCCGCGAGAAGCTCGGCGGTGGCAGCGTCACGTTGCGGAACAAGGCGATCCTCATCGCGGACGTCGACGACCTCCCGACCGTGCGCGCGTTCGTCACGCGCCTCGGCGGCGACATGAGCAAGGCAAAGGTGCGCAAGGGGACCTGGGAGTTCGTGTCGGGCTCCGCGGAGGCCTCCCCGGAAACGTCTTTGTGGAACGGGCAAAACGCCGCCTAACCTCGTAGGCATGGCAGCAACCGTGGTCCGCGGCCAGAACGTGGACATCCGCATGTGGACTCGACCGGACGAGGTCGAGGAGTTCGCCATGCGACAGCTCCAGAACATCTCCGCGCTGCCGTGGGCCGTCAAGCACATCGCCGTGATGCCGGACGTGCATTACGGCAAGGGCGCCACGGTGGGCTCGGTGATCGCGTTGCGCGACGCCGTCTCCCCCGCGGCCGTCGGCGTCGACATCGGCTGTGGCATGGCCGCCGTCCGTACCTCGCTCGCAGCGAGCGACCTGCCGGAGACGCTGCGCGGTCTGCGCTCCCGCATGGAGGCCGTGGTGCCCGTCGGGTTCGCGCAGCACAAGGCGACGGCGTTCACCGAGAGGGACGCGTCCGACTGGGCGCCGTTCTGGAAGCGGTTCGACGACCTGACGCCGGCCGTGAAGGCACGTGCGGACAAGGCGATGCACCAGATGGGCACGCTCGGTGGCGGCAACCACTTCCTGGAGGTCTGCCTCGACACCGACCAGCGGGTGTGGGTCATGCTGCACTCCGGGTCGCGAGGCATCGGCAACGAGCTGGCGCAGCACCACATCTCGGTGGCGCGCACGCTCGCGCACAACGCCGAGCTGCCGGACCCGGACCTCGCCGTGTTCCTCGCGGGCACGCCCGAAATGGCGGCGTACCGGCACGACCTGTACTGGGCGCAGGATTATGCGCGGCGTAACCGCGCGGTCATGCTGCGTTTGGTGTGCGACGTGCTGCGCGCCGAGTTCCCGCAGATCCGCTTCGAGGAGCCGATCTCGTGTCACCACAACTACGTCAGCGAGGAGAACCACTTCGGTGAGGACGTTCTGGTGACCCGCAAGGGCGCGATCCGGGCCGGACGCGGCGAGCTGGGCATCATCCCCGGCTCGATGGGCACCGGCTCGTACATCGTGCGCGGCCTGGGAAATCCGGACTCGTTCGAGTCGGCGTCGCACGGCGCCGGCCGGAGGATGTCCCGGAACAAGGCGCGCAAGACGTTCACCACGCAGGATCTCGCGGCCCAGACAAGTGGTGTCGAGTGCCGCAAGGACTCCGGTGTCGTGGACGAGATCCCAGGCGCCTACAAGGACATCGACACGGTGATGGCGAACCAGTCCGACCTGGTCGAGGTGGTCGCCAGGCTCAAGCAGGTGGTTTGTATCAAGGGTTGATGTTTGCCGTTGGCGCACATGGGAAAGCCTCCGGACAGCTAATCCAGCCTGTCTTGGAGGTTTTCCATGTCAACGGGCGCCATCATCGGCCTGGTGGTCGCGGTTCTCGTGGTGCTGGCGGTACTCGCGTTCGTGCTGAGGCCCGCCATGCAGCGCAAGAAGCTGCGCGACCGTTTCGGCCCCGAGTACGACCGCGCGGTCTCGCAGAGCGACAGCAGAACCGCCGCGGAGAAGGAACTCGCGGAGCGGGAGCACCGCCACAGCGAGTTCGACCTGAAGCCGCTTTCCCAGTCGGCACAGGAGAGTTACCGACGCCACTGGGCCAACGTCCAGGCGAAGTTCGTCGACTCCCCTGAGAGCGCGATCGCGGACGCTGACCGGCTGGTCACCGACCTGATGGCCGAGCGCGGCTATCCCACCGAGGGTTACGAGGCGCAGCTGAGCGTGTTGTCCGTCGAGCACGCCCGCACCCTCGAGCACTACCGCAAGGCGCACGACATCTCGGAGCGCCAGGAGATCGGCGAGGCGAGCACCGAGGACCTGCGCACCGCCATGGTGCACTACCGCGAGCTGTTCACCGACCTGCTCGAACACGGCGCCACGTCGCACCAGGAAAAGGAAGCCGTGCGTAAGGAGAAGTCTGATGTCTGAGACCCCCACCCATGCGGCGGTTCCCACGCCCACCCCGGCGCGGCCGCAGCACACCGACGGCTCACCGCAGACTGACCGCACCGCGCAGACGACCGATCGAGCATCCCAGTCCGATCGCGCGTCCCAGTCCGAGCGTGCACAGCAATCCGAACGCGCACAGCAGGCGGAGCGGACGCAGCAGACAGAACGGCACGCGGAACGCACGCAGCACACCGACCGCACGCCGGACCAGGCGCAGCGGCCGGAAACCCTGTCGCAGCAGCACGTTCCGTCCCAGCACACCCAGTCACAACAGACGGCGCAGCAGCGGACGCAGGACACCACCGAGCAGCGGCCGTCCAGCAAGCTCGAGGACGAGTGGCAGTCGGTGCAGTACGACTTCGTCGACGACCCGAAGGCGGCTGTCCGCAAGGCCGACCAGCTCGTGACGCGGGCGATCGAGGAGCTCACCACGCGGCACCGTTCCCTCACGAAGCAGCTTGAGGGAAACGGTGATCCGCAGACCGAGGACCTGCGACTGGCTCTCCACCGCTATCGGGAACTGTTCAAGTCGCTCGTTGCCGTCAAATAGAAGTTGAAGCCCCGGCGTCGTGGCCGTAACAGGCGACGGCGCCGGCAGGCATGTCCGCATGAGCCCGTCCGGAACTAGCTGGGCAGCTCGCGGATCTCCATCTCCAGCACGTCGATCTCGTCGCTGATGGCCTCGTCGAGCATGTCGTCCAGCAGCTTGTGGCACTCCGCCGACCCGCAGCGCTGCAGCCCGGCACCGAACCGCGGCACCTGCTCCCACCACACCGCGGGGTTGTTCCAGAACGAACCGGAACCCTGGTCGACGCCTTCGAGGCAGCGCAGTTTCCGATCGCTCTCCGGAAGGGCTCGCACGAACTCGATGAACAACGCGAGCGCGTCGGGATTGCTCACGGGGACCGCGCCGTAACCGCGCAGGCAGTCTTCGAGTTCAGCGAGGAACTCCGCCTTGAACGACACGGCACACCCCGCTCCTCCCGCACCATTGCGGAAATCCTGAGATCGTGCCGTCAACAGTACATCTGGGGCTTGACGGGGAAACGAGTGCGAACGGGCGGTATCTTCCTGCACCCGCACGGAATCCGGTGACCCGCAGTCACCGGATAAATGCATTCGTTGGGGCCCGAAAGAAATCGCTGTCCATTGTGGACATCGACTGTCTCCGGCTATCGGTCCGCGTGCAGCCTCGCGACGAAGCTGAACCGGTCACCCCGGTACAACGAACGGGCGCGTTCGATCGGGTGGCCGTCCACGTCGTAGGAGACGCGGTGCAGCAACAGCATCGGCAGCGCGGGGTTCGTGCCGATCAGCAACGCCTCGCGGGGCGTGGCGAGCACCGTCTCGACGCGTTCCTCGGCTTCCGCGAACCGCACGCCGAGCCGTTCGGTGAGGCACGCGTAGAGCGACCCGGCCGGGTCGAGCTTCTCCAGCAGGTCCGGGAAACGGCCGAGGCTGAGGTACGTGGATTCGAGGCCGATGCGTTCGTCGTCGGCGAGCAGCACGCGTTCGAGGTGCACGACCGGGTCGCCGGCCTCGACCGCCAGGTCGCGCGCGAGGCCGTCGTCGGCGCCGAACTCCTCCACCGTGATCACGGTGCGGTTCGGCTGGACGCCCTGGCGGCGCATGCCCTCGGTGTAGCTGACCAGTGACAACGGTTGCACGAGCTTCGGCGGCGCGACGAACGTGCCGCTGCCCTGGCGGCGGATGATCTTGCCTTCGAGGACCAGCTCGCTGACGGCCTGGCGGAGCGTGACGCGCGAGACGGAGAACCGTTCGGCGAGTTCGCGTTCTGACGGCAGGACGGTGCCTTCACCGAGTGTCTCGACGAGGTCGAACAGCTCGGCCTTGACCGCGTAATAACGCGGGACACGGCCGTGTTCGGGAATGCCCGCGCGAACGGGTCGATCAGCGCGGTGCGGCGGGACGCGGTTCACGTGGCGTGAGCCTACGTCACGCCCCGTGTGATCAGCCCGCGAGCTTCGGCGGGTCGGGGATCTTGTAGCCGGAAGATCCGATGTTGGCCTCCAGCGACTTCCGCCAGGCACCAGAGTCGATCATCTTCTGCAGCGCGGCCTGGACCTTCGCCTTGCTGCTGGGGTCGTCGCGGCGCAGGCCGACGCCGTACTCCTCCTTGCTGAACGGGTCGCCGACCACGCGCAGCAGTTCGGGGTTCTGGGCGGCATAGCCGGCGAGCAGCACGTCGTCGGTGGTGACGGCGTCGACGTTGTTGGCGAGCAGCGCCGTGACGCAGTCGCTGAACTTCGCGTACTCGACCAGGTTCACGTCCTTGGCGAACTGCTCCTTGACGTACGCGGCGGACGTGGATCCGGCGGTGGAGCACAGGCGGAGGCTGGCGTTGAGGGACTTCGGGCCGTCGATGCGCGTCTCGTTCAGCCGCACCAGCAGGTCCTGGCCTGCCACGAAGTACGGGCCGACGAAGTCGACGATCTCCTTGCGCTTGTCGGTGATCGAGTAGGTGGAGACGACGATGTCGGCCTCACCGCTGGTCAGCAGCGTCTCCCGGTTGCCGGGCTGCGCCTCCATCCAGGTGATGCCGTCCTCCTCGACGCCCAGCTCGGCGGCGATGTACCTGGCGACGTCGACGTCGAACCCGCGATAACTGCCGTCGAGCCTGCGCACCGACAGGCCGGGCTGGTCGTACGACACGGCGATGGTCATCCGGTCGTTCGAACTGACTTTGCCCACCATGGTGGACTCGTCGCCACCCGCACACGAAGCGAGGAAAAGCACGGCGGCACATGTTGTCGCCACCAGGCGGAGGAGCGCTCTCGGCGTCATTCGTCCCTCTTACGGCGTGGATCCCGGGCATGCGCCGACTCATCAGGGTGGTGCTCGGTCGGCGATGCGGGAAACCTAAGCGGCGTCGGGACGCATGTCCATACCTCAGCACGAATGAAACGAACGGAATCGTTGAGGTAACCGCTCAGCGCAGGCGGCGGGGCCCGGCGTCGTGCAGAGATGGCGGCGGGCCGACAACTATGCGGGCGCTGCTCACGAAAGCGCCTGCGGCAGAAGCAAGAACGGGTTCAAGCTTCAACGAACGCACCTCCGGAAGGTCCTCGGCCAGCGCGGCCAAACGGAGTACCAATTCCTGAAGTGCTTTCAGGTCCGCTGGTTCGTCACCGCGGTAACCGGTGAGCAGAGGCGCGGCTTTCGGTGCCATGACGAGGTCCGCCGCGTCGGTGTCGGTGAGGGGTACCGCGCGGTAGGCGCGGTCGCCGAGCAGGTCGCTGACCAGACCCGACAGCCCGAACCAGACCAGCGTGCCGAAGCTCGGGTCGTCCTGCAGGCCGAGGACGCAGCTGACCCCCTTGGGTGCCATGCGCTGCACGTACACACCCGGTTTTCCGGAAAGCGCCGCGAGGTCGTGGTAGGCGGCCGTGACCGATTCCTGCTGGGCGATGTCGAGCCGCACACCCACGAGGTCCGTGCGATGCCGCAAACGTTCGCTGGTGGCTTTCATCGCCACCGGATAACCGAGTTCGGACGCCGCGTGAACGGCTTCCTCGGCACTGTTGGCGATGCGGAACGGCACTACATCGATTCCGTAGCACCGCAGGAGTTCGACCGCCGTCTGGTCGTCGATCCTGCGTTCGGCCGACGGTTTGTCCACAATGGATCGCGCTCGTTCGGTGTCGATGCCTTCGGGTCTGATGAAGTTTCCCTGGGGCGCGGCACGCCAACGCGCGTAACGAACGGCGCGCGCCAGTGAGAGCACGGCGCGTTCGGGGCTGGCGTAGCTGGGAATCGACCCCTTCCCCGGCATTCTCAGCTCCTCCGGAATGCCCTCGACCGCGAGGAACGTCGAGACGATCGGTTTCGTGCTGTGCGCGGATTCTTTGATGGCACGGGCATACGCGGTGCCGGGGACCGCGATCGGCGGCACGAACACGACGACGAGAGCGTCGGTGTCGGGGCGGTCGAGGGCTTCTTTCACCGCCTTCGCGAACTCCTCCGGAGTCGCCTGGGCTCCGACGTCGACGGGGTCGCCCGCGAGGTCGAGGTCCTGGGCGAGCAGCGTGTCGGCCGCGAGCAGGCCGATCGCGGTGGAGTTGCCGACGACGGCGACGCGTTTGCCCGTGGGCAACGGCTGGTGGGCCAGCAGGAGGGCGGTGTCGAACATCTGCGCCAGCGACTCGACCCTGATGACGCCGGCCTGTTCGAACAGGGCCTGGACACTCGCCTCGTCGACCTTCGCGGCGGTGGCGGCGAGAGCGGGGACGACGGCGTGGCGGCCGGACTTCACCGCGACGATGGGCTTGGTGCGGCCGAGCCGGCGCGCGAGCCTCGCGAACTTGCGCGGGTTGCCGAACGACTCCAGGTAGAGCAGCACGACGTCGGTGGCGGGATCGGTCTCCCAGTACTGCAGCAGGTCGTTGCCGGAGACGTCGGCGCGGTTGCCCGCGGAGACGAACGTGGACAGCCCCAGGCCCCACCCCGCGGCGTTGGCGAGGATGGCCGTGCCGAGGGCGCCCGACTGGCAGAAGAAGCCCGCACGGCCCCGTGACGGCAGCTTCGGGGCGAGGGTCGCGTTGAGGCGGACCTTGGGGTCGAGGTTGATGACGCCCAGCGCGTTCGGGCCGACGACACGCATGCCGTGCGCCCTCGCCTCGGCCGCGAGCCTGCGTTCGGCGGACAGACCGTCCGG
>JASLAV010000367.1 GCA_030146905.1 Lentzea sp.
TCCTCGGCTTCGGGCTTCGCGGTTCGATCGCCCGCACCGCCCACCGCCCCGGCGCGGGTAGCCGAGTCAGCGCACTCGCCGAGCACGACGCGGCCGCGCGGGCGGACGCGGACCAGGCCTTCCCCGGCGCACTGATCACCGCTGACCACCGAGAAGTCATCGAGTCCCCGGACGTGGACGCGATCGTCGTCCTCACCCCCGATCACACCCACGCCGATCTCGCGTGCCAGGCGCTCAAAGCGGGCAAGCCCGTCTTCGTCGAGAAACCCCTGGACATCTCGATCGAGCGGTGCGACGAACTACTGCGCACCGCCTACGAGACCGGCAGCCGCCTCTACGTCGGGCACAACATGCGGCACATGCCGGTGGTCCGCCTCATGCGCGACATCATCACGAGAGGAGAGATCGGTCAGGTCAAAACGGTGTGGGTGCGGCACTTCGTCGGCTCCGGCGGCGACTACTACTTCAAGGACTGGCACGCCGAACGCCGCTACACCAACGGACTGCTGCTGCAGAAGGCCAGCCACGACCTCGACGTCCTGCACTGGCTCGCGAACGGCTACACCCAGCAGGTGCAGGCTTTCGGTGACCTGATGGTCTACGGCGACGTCTCGCACCGGCGTCTCCCCGGCGAGCCCAAGTACGCCGACTGGCACAACGAGGACGGCAACTGGCCACCGCGCACCCAGCGCGGGCTGAACCCCGTCATCGACGTCGAGGACGTGTCGCTGGTGAACCTGCGTCTGGACAACGGAGTGCTGGCCGCCTACCAGCAGTGCCACTTCACCCCGGACTACTGGCGCAACTACACCGTCATCGGTGACGCCGGCCGCTTGGAGAACTTCGGCGACGGGCCTGGCGCGGTGGTGAAGGTCTGGAACTCCCGCCGTCCTTCTTACAGCAACCAGGCCGATGTTCACTACGACGTGCCGAGCATCGAGGAAGACGACGGACACGGTGGTGCCGACTCGCTCCTCGTCGACGAGTTCCTGCGTTTCGCGCGGGAAGGCGGCATCACGGACACCTCGCCCGTCGCCGCACGCATGGCTGTCGCCGCCGGCGTGCGGGCCACCGAGTCCCTTCGCACCGGCGGCATCCCGCACGACGTGCAGAACCTCGCCCCGGAGCTGGTGTCGTACTTCGAGAGCGGGCAGGACACATCGGCGCGGTTGTAGATCGAACCTGGCCGGGTGGCCGACATGGAGACGGGCGCCCGGTGTCTGATCACGTCAACGGCAGGCGGATCCGGAACGCGGAGCCTTCCCGGTGCTGGTCACCGATCTCCTGCCGCCATTGGCCCTGAACTCGGCGATGACAGGCCTGTTGATGTCACTCGCGTCCGCTCCGTCGGGGGCATCGTCAGTGCCGCTGGACCGAGGCCACGAGATCGCCACGTCGCAGCAGGCAGTGACAGCACCGCAGCACGAACCCGTTGTCTTGCTCGAATTCGTGCTGCGGCGCGATTGTGGTGGATGTCAGCCGTTGAGACGGCGGCTGAGAATTTCCTTCCCCTGCTCGGCACCCTTGCGGCTTTCCCCCTGCGCGCGGCGGAAGAACTCCGCCAGCTCGCTGTCGCCCGCCTGCTCGGCGTCAGCGATGTAGGTCTCCAGTCGCAGAGCGTTGCTCAGGCACGCCTCGACGAACCAGATGATGTTGTAGTCCTTGTCGCGGGTTCCGGTGACCTGACCTGTCTCGGCAGCAGACGACACTGCTTCTCCTTCGTCGTAGGTCTCCGCCGACGCAAAGGCCTTCACATCACGGATCACAGCGCCAGCGGCTTGAGCACGGGGTACCCAGAGCACACGAGTTTTCGACATGTCGGGCGGCACCTGCTGGTCGAGTGTGCCGCGCTGCCCGCGATCGAGGCGAACGGCTCCGACGGCACCACACGATCCGCCCGTCTGCCGCAAATGCTCGACGAAGCTCGGTGTCGAACGGTTCCTGGCGAACGCGTTCGCGGCGCGGTGGGGTGTCCGAGCCGCGACGGACGGCGAGGTCGTCTGGGCTGAGATCGCCACACGACCGAACCGCACCCGACGCCAACTCCTGGAATGACGTCATGAGCGCGGCACTGACTTCCGTTCTCGCCTGCTACGGACGTCGGCCGTGCTCGGAGGAGTCTTCCGCGACGCGGACAGCGGTCATCTCGGCGAGCCCGGAGATGGCCACCACGGGCTCCAGCAAAGGAGTGGTGATGAGCTCGATGCGGTCAGCGCGCCCGAACAGGACGCTCAAGCCGGCGCTGTCGAGGTAGTCCACCTCGGTGAGATCGACCACCAGCCTTCCCGGGATGTCGTCGAGTGCGGCGGCGAACGCGTCGCTGTTGCTCATGTCGATCTCACCAGCGGCCTTGAGGACCAGGATGCCGTCCGGACCGCGACCGGAGGTGAAGGTGAGCGGCGTGGTCATCAGTGAATCCTCAGGTGCATGTCGACCGTGGTGCCGACTGGGCCGGGGGTGATCGCGACGTGCTGCATCATCGCGCGCATCAGGGCGATTCCGCGCCCGCGGTTCGAGTCGACGTCCTGGCGGGGCACCTTCCACCGGCCGGAGTCCCTCACCGTCAGGTACAGGTCGTCCGCCAGCGCCTCGACTCTCAACCAGACGCCGTGCAACCCGTTGCCGCGCCTTCCGTGCTCGACGGCGTTCGCGCAGGCCTCGCCCGCGGCGACCAGGACGCTCTGCACGGCGTGAGGGGGCAATCCGCATTTGCCCAGCCAGGTGCGCAGAGTTCGCCGGATTGGTGCCAGCTGTGCGGATTCGGCGGGGAACGACAGCTCCAGTGGGGCGGGGTGGCGGTAGAGCAGCAGGGCGACGTCGTCGTCGTAGCCTCCGGCGGGAGCGAGTCGGTCCATCAACCGGGTGGCCAGATCGTCGAGGGCGGTGTCGCTGCCCTTCTGAACGATTTCACCGGCCTCACCGATGCCGACGGTCAACGGACGGCGACGCCGCTCGACGAGTCCATCGGTGTACATCAACACCGTGGCGCGGGGCGGCAGGGTGAACTCCGCTTCGGGGCGCTGGGCTCCGAGCCGCACCGCGAGCGGGGTCGAGCTTGCTTGGTTGAGCAGAAGGGTGGCGCCGTCGGGGCCAGCCAGGATCGCGGGTGGGTGTCCGGCGCTGGAGTAGGTGAGCCGGCCGGTTTCCGGGTCGAAGATTCCGCAGAAGACGGTGGTGCACACCGCACCGGGCACATCTGCGGCGAAGTAGTCCAGGGCCATGAGGGTGCGAGCGGGGCCGGTCTGCTGCAGCAGCAGGGCTCGGCAGGCGCTGCGCAGCTGTCCCATGACCGCGGCGGCTTCCAGGCCGCGGCCGACGCAGTCGCCTACGACGATGCCGATGCGGCCGTCGGGCAGGCTCACGGTGTCATACCAGTCGCCACCGATCTCCAGCGGCCGAGCCGCGGGTTCGTAGCGGACGACGAAGCCGTCGGGCAGCCGGGAGGGACCGAGAATGGCGCGTTGCAGGGCCAGGGCGGCTTCACGCTGCTGATCGATCTGGTGCGCGCGGCTCAACGCCTGGGCCAGGTGTCCTGCCAGCAGCGACAACAGCAGTTCGTCCTGATCGGTGAACTGACGGCGCCCACCGAGCTCCAGCCAGAGCACCATGAGCCCCTCAGGGTGCTCCAGCGTCACCCCGGTACCCCTGGTGCCGTGGCCCACCGGGCTCAACGCGGGCCGCTCGCGCAGTCCGGTGAGAACCGCCCGGAAACCTTCATCCGCATCCGCCCAGGACAGCTCGGGGTCGGTACCGGTCAGGGACGGCTTGTCACGATCAGTGAAGGCCACTGCCAGCACGCGGTCGGCGCGCCACAGGTTTTGGAGTTCCTGCAGCGCGCCGGTCAGGGCTTCGGATTGACTGGAGGCCTGGGACAGACGCACGCTCAGCGCCGCGAGGGCGGTCTCGCGCTGAATGGCGTAGTGCTCGGCGGTGACGTCGCGGAAGGTGCCCACCACCACGGTGCGTCCGGTGTCCGGGTCCCGGGCCGGGTTGAACATGACGCTGACCCACAGCAGGTGGCCGTCGCGGTGGGTGACCGGGAAGGTGTAAGTGCCCTGGCTCCGGCTGAGCAGACCGGAGAAGGCTTCCTCGACCTGCCGGTGGCCTTCGGGATCGGTTGTGGCGTCCGGCCACCACGGGTGGATGGGGGTGTACGGCAGGCCCTCGGGACCGTAGCCGAGGATGTCGGTGAATGCGGTGTTGATCTCCACGACAGCGCCGTCCTCGTCGCAGACGAAGAAGGCCTCCTGCAGGGAGTCGATCAGCGCGGTTCGCCAGCGGGCGTGGTGGTTGCGCAGCCGGGCCAGCTCCACGTTCGCCCGCACCCGCGCCAGCAGCTCAGCCGCAGCGAACGGTTTGACGAGGTAGTCGTCGGCGCCGGCCTGCAAACCCTCGATGGACGCTTCCTGCCCGGCGCGCGCGGACAACAGCAGCACAGGCACCGCGGCGGTGTGCGGATCGGTCCGCAGCGCCGCGACCAGGGCCAGACCGTCGAGCCGGGGCATCATGACGTCGCTGATCACCAGGTCGAACGCTTGGGCGCGAACCGCTTGGAGGGCTTCCGCGCCGTCGGTGACGGCCTGGACCTGGTAGCCCGCACCCGACAGCAGCCGGCTGAGGTACTCCCTCATGTCCGCGTTGTCGTCGGCCACCAACACCGTCGCCGGTACGGCGGAACGGGCTGCCACTGCACCGAGGGCTGGAGCATCGACGTCCGTGAGGGCCTCTCCGCCGTGCTCGGCGGGCAACCAGCGCAGAGCTTCCTGCACGTACGGGTCGGCGATGGTGGACACCGCGGCGGCCGCAGGGGTGGGCGACAAGGCATCCGCGGGCAGATGAGCGGAGCCGAACGGCAGGCGGATGGTGAAGGTCGTGCCGCGGCCCTCGGCACTGTCCGCAGTGATGGCGCCACCGTGCAAGGCCACCAGTTCACGCACGAGGGCGAGGCCGATGCCGCTGCCCTCGTGCGAGCGGGAGCGGACGTTCTCGATGCGGTGGAAGCGCTCGAACAACCGAGGCATCTCCTCCGGCGGCACCCCGATGCCGGTGTCCGCGACGGTGACCACGGCCTCGCCGCCGTCCGTGCGGACCGAGATCCGGATCGATCCCTCGAAGGTGAACTTCAGCGCGTTGCTCAGCAGGTTGAGGACCACCTTCTCCCACATGTCGCGATCGAGGTACACCGGCTCGGGCAGCGCCGGGCAGTCGACCTCGAAGGTCAGCCCGGCCTTGTCGACGGCGGAACGGAAGACACTGGCCAGGTCGGCGGTGACAGCCGCCAGGTCGGCCGGTTCGTAGTTGGCCTGCATCCGTCCGGCCTCGATGCGGGAGAAGTCGAGCAGGGCGTTGACCAGCTTCCCCAGCCTCAGGCCGTTGCGGTGCACGATCTCCAGGTCCCTGCTCGCCTGGAGGTCTGACTGCGCGAGCCGGTCGCGCAACTCCTGCACGGGACCCATGATGAGGGTGAGCGGAGTGCGGAACTCGTGGCTGATGTTGGAGAAGAACGTGGTCTTGGCCCGGTCCAGCTCAGCCAGTTCCTCCGCTCGCCGCTGCTGGGCCTGGTAGCTGCGGGCGCTGGCGATGCCCGCCGCGATGTGCCCGGCGGCCAGATCGACGAATCCGCGGTAGCCCTCGTCCAGCGGGCGGTAGCGGTTCAACCCGGCCGCCATGAACCCGTATGGCGCGCCGCCCTGCTGCTGCAGTGGTACCACCAGCGCCTGCGCGGGCGATTGCCCGAAGCCCGCGTCCGGCAGCCCGGCGAACGCGGGCCCGTCGAGGTCCACCAACGCGGACTCCCCGCGAGCCAACGCCGCCACCGGCCACACCGCGACCGGGTCGCTGGCGGGCAACATCGTTGGAGCAGCGGGGTGCCCTGCGGCGATCCCCGTCGCACCGGCCAGCTGCGCGGAGCCCTCGTCCTCGAACAGGTAGGTCAGGGTGAAAGGCAGATCCCGCGGGTTGCGGTCGAGCTGCCGGCAGGAGAAGGCGAGCGTCTCCTGCTCGGTTCGCACCACGCTGGGATCCGAGCCCAGGTCACGCAGTGTCGCCATCCGGCGTTCGCCGATGACCCGCTCTGTGTCCTCACTGACCACGCACAGCATGCCGACCACTGCGCCGTCGTCGTCGTACAGCGGGCTGTAGGAGAACGTGTGGTAGGTCTCCTCGGGGTAGCCCGACCGCTCCAGGAACAGCAGCAGCGCCTCGTCCCAGGTCGCCTTCCCCGTCGACAGCACGGTGTCGATCCTGGGACCGATGTCGTCCCAGATCTCGGCCCACACCTCGCTGGCGGGCCTCCCCAGTGCCCACGGGTACTTCCCGCCCAGCGTGTCACGCCGATAGGCGGCGTTGCAGAAGAACGTCAGCTGCGGCCCCCACGCCATCCACATGGAGAACCGCGAAGACAGCAGGATGTGAACCGCCGTCCGCAGACTCTGCGGCCACCTCTCCGGTGGCCCCAGCGGAGTCGCCGGCCAGTTGACGGCGGCCAGATCCGGTCCGACCTCGTCATCGACACCGAAGACGTCGGTCAGCACCGTCATCGGCTCCAGACCGGCGTCGTCGGACCGCGTCACCGCAAACTCCCTCGTCCACGCCGACCACATCCCGAGCCGATACCCGACATGCGGTGGCCGCCCAACTCCCGCTAGCACCGCATCCGGTGAGGTGAACGTAGGATAGGCGAGCCGTCTCAGGTCTGTGGGCCCGGCGGCGAAGCCTCGGGGGCGCGAGATGGAAACACCGGTGAAGGCGGACCAGCGTGATGGACGGGCGGTGCCACGAACTGCCTGCCCGCGTCGGCGAGCAGCGGACGGATGCGGCGCGCCACCACCAGATCCCGGACACCCCACGCAGCGGGGACCTTCGACCGCCCGACGAGGTGATCGCCGCTCGTCCGCCCACCCGACCACCCTCATTGGACAGCCGGGGAGCACGATGAGCCTTGCGCAAGACCTCCTGCATGATTTTCGGAAGATTCGGAGAAGAGGGTGGCGACAACACCGCGCTCCTCTCCCATCCGTTCACAACCAGACGATCTCGTCACACGGGAGGCCCGGTGCCCGACCGGAACATCACTGTCACCCTTGAACCGCATCCGACGGGTTTCACGGTGCTGCGAGTTGTCGGCGAGCTCGACTTCCACACCTCTGCCCGATTCCGCGAAGTGCTCGACGGAGTCGATCTGGGCTCCGGCACCGGCCTTGTCGTCGACGCGACCGATCTCGCCTATTGCGACTCCACCGGCATCAGCGTTCTCATCGCCGCCTACAAACGCGCTCAGGCCGCCAGCACCCGGTTCGGGCTCGCCGGAGTCAGGCCTGAGCTGATGCGAGTCTTCCAAATCATCGGACTGGGGGAAGTTCTCCCCTTCCACCCCACGATCGAGGAAGCCGTCGCCTCACCGCGGACATGAGGCCAGCGCGGGCGAACACGGTCCTCAACCGCTGTGGCGAATCGCCACCGATTCGACATCGTCAGTGGGTGGCCGATGGGTGACCGTGCCGATGACCGCATAGACCACGGTGGCCATCGTGGCCCGCTCGAAATGGCTCGTCTTCCGGTCGAGCTTGCCCAGCACGACCGCGGGATCGGGATGGTCCAACGCACAGGCGCGCAACGCGCTTCTCAACCGTCCCATGACGACAGCGGCTTGCAGCCCGTTGCCGGCAATGTTCGGCAGGCGTGCGGGCAGCAGAACTCTCCTGCAACATCGTGGCGGTGGTGCGTTCGGAGTGTGTCCGATCCATGTGTACCGCCAACGCGAGACGATCGACGACGAGCTGCAGCGCCTCGATCTCCTCCTCGGTGAACCTACTGGGAGTGGTGTTCCCGACGTGAACCCCACCGGCCAGCTCGCCTCGGCGATCATCGGCACACCGCGCAGAACCCGCGGGCCGTGCTCCCACAGCAGCGGGCTGACCACAGTGGACTTGTCGACGTGCTCGATCCGCACCGGCTCCTGAAGCCGGGCCGCCCGGCCCGCGCAGCCCTTTCCGACTGGTGCGCGCATGCCCTGGAAAACTTCTTCCTCCAGGCCGCACGTCGCTTTCGCCACCACCTCCCGCGCCGATCACGCGCCCGACATCATTCGTGCAATCGTCACTCCCCCATGACCGCCTCCGCGCCACGAGGCATCGCGCCACGGCCGCTTCCTCGTGGCGACCGATCGCCAGGCAGCGCGCGACAGCTGAATACTTGACCTACGCTGTGATCATGGCCGAGTTCACTTCCCCGACTCCCCAGGAAGCGTTCGAACTGCTGCTCTCGGGCAACCGGCGCTTCGTCGCCGGTACGCCGGAGCACCCGAACCAGGACGCGACACGTCGCTCTGAGATCGCACCGGCCCAGCGTCCGTTCGCCGTGTTGTTCGGATGTTCGGACTCGCGGCTGGCCGCCGAGATCATCTTCGACCGCGGCCTGGGCGACCTGTTCGTGGTGCGCACGGCGGGCCACGTCGTGGGCGCAGAGGTCCTGGGCAGCATCGAGTACGGGGCCGGCGTGCTGGACTGCCCCTTGGTCGTGGTCCTCGGTCACGACGCCTGCGGCGCGATCGGTGCCGCCTGTACCGCGCTGGACGACGGCACGGTGCCGGCCGGATACATCCGCGACGTTGTCGAGCGGGTGACGCCCAGCGTGCTGGCTGCGCGGGCCGCCGGACGCGTGCAGGCCGACGAGATTCTCGCCGAGCACGTCAGCCACACCGTCGACCTGCTGCTCGACCGCTCCCGCCTGCTCGCTGAACGGGTGGCCACAGGGAGGACAGCCGTGGTCGGCTTGTGCTACCGGCTTGGCGACGGCAGTGCGCACCTCGCCGCGGCTCGTGGCCTGGACGCTCCTGTCTCGGCTATGTGACCACGGCAGCTGCCTGCGCGTGCCGCTGATGAACTGCGAGCACGAGCGGCGCGGGCCGACAACGACCTGGCACTGTCGGGGAACGTCAGTCCGCCGGTCGTGGTCCTGCAGCGCGGTGGAGCCGGTTGGCGATCGCAAGTCCCAGCCCGGTCTCGACCGGCAAGGAGGCGACGATGATGTCGCACCCCTGCTGGTCGAGTTCTCGCAGGAACCCGTACAGCCCACGCGCATAGCCGGCCATCGAACCAGGGACCTGTACCACCGCGTGAACGTTCACCGGGGTACTGCGGAAGGTCGCGGGGAGGAGCACGCCCACTCGGTGCCCCAGCGCCTGCTTGAGTTCCGCCTCGACGACGACCTTCTCGGGATCGACGAGGATGACCCGTGCACGCGGCGCGTAATGCGACGGATGCTGGCCCGGAACCCGAACGCGGCTCGTCGAGTGGACTGCCAGTGGGCGGTCCAGAACCGCCTCCAGCTCCTCCCTCGTCACACCACCGGGCCGAAGAACGCTGGGGATGTCAGCCGTGGCGTCGACGATGGTCGACTCGACACCGACCTGGCAGGGGCCGCCGTCCAGCACGAGGTCGACGGCATCGCCGAGTTCTGAACGAACGTGGCTCGCCGTGGTGGGGCTGACCGAACCGAACCGGTTGGCGGACGGAGCCGCCACGCCGCCGCCGAAAGCGGACAGCAGCGCAAGCGCGACGGGATGGCCGGGCACGCGCAGTGCCACCGTCTCCAAACCACCGGTCGCCTCCAGCGGGACCCTGCGACCGCGCCGGAGAACCAACGTCAGCGGTCCTGGCCAGAAGCGTTCGGCCAGCAGACGCGCCGCATCAGATACGTCTTCGGCCCAATCGTCCAAGTGCTCCACGCTGCCGACGTGGACGATCAACGGGTGGGAGGGTGGGCGTCCCTTGACCTCGAAGACGCGCGCCACAGCGACCGGATCCTCGGCGTTCGCGCCCAGACCGTAGACGGTCTCGGTGGGGAAGGCCACCAGGCCTCCCGCGCGAAGCACACCCGCTGCCTCTTCGGTGTCACTTGTCCTTACCGACACCCCTGGAATCTTCTCACCCGCCCTTCCGGCCCGTTCCTCCACCTCACGTCAGGCGACCTCGGCAAGCGGGATGGCGGCGTTGCGGGTGGTGATCGGCAACGCCGGCGGACAGCCCCTGCACAGCCCGACCAGCTCGTCGACGGCATCGGCTCGGCCGCAACACGGTCCGCGCCCAGTCGGACCAGCGGTTCCTCCAGCACAGCGAGGCCTGCGTTGTCCACCGCGTTCAGATCGCACTCGTCCGCCACTCCCTCACAAGCCACTACTTGCAAACTAGTGGTTGTTGCGAAAGAGTGGCAATAAGCCACCACGAAGTGCCCTGGAGACGACCCACATGACCCAGTACGTGCTGCCCGATCTGCCCTACGACTACGCGGCGCTGGAGCCCGCGATCACCGGCGAGATCCTGGAGCTGCACCACAGCAAGCACCACGCCGCCTACGTCAAGGGCGCCAACGACATGCTCAAGCGATTGGCGGAGACCCGCGAGAAGGAGGACTTCTCCGGCATCGTCGGGCTGGAGAAGACCTTCGCGTTCAACCTGTCCGGGCACGTCCTGCACACGATGTTCTGGGACAACCTGTCCCCCGAGGGCGGCGACCGGCCCGATGGTGAGCTGGCCGCGGCGATCGACGAGCACTTCGGTTCGTTCGACGCGTTCGCCAAGCAGCTGTCCGCCGCGACCTCGCTGGTGCAGGGCTCAGGCTGGGGCGTGCTGGCCTGGGAGCCGTTGTCGGAGCGGCTGATCGTGGAGCAGGTGTACGACCACCACGGCAACGTCGGCATGAACACCACCCCGGTGCTCGTGTTCGACGCCTGGGAACACGCCTACTACCTGCAGTACCGCAACGTGCGCCCGGACTACGTGCAGAAGCTGTGGTCGCTGGTCAACTGGGCCGACGTGACCCGCCGCTTCGACGCCGCCCGCGCGGGCGGCTCCGGGCTGGTCGCGCCCGCGAAGTAGTTCCCGCAGACCGGCAGTGGGTGCTCCGACAGACCACCGCACTGCCGACGTGCCCTCGCCTCCGCCCAGGAGGCGAGGGCACGGGCGTCCTGCAGGTGCCGAACTTTGCACCGGGGTCCCTTGCACGTCGCTCCGCCTGCCGTCAGCGCCATGCCAGTGCTGGGATTGCCTGCGCCGCCGGGACAATCCCCGGCGGTGACCTGGGCGTCGGTGATCTGGGCGTCGGTGACGTGCTCAGCGGTGCCGTCAACGTCGGCGGCGTGCTCCACGACCTCGACCTGAGCCTTTGACGGCTCGCTTCGGGCCGGCCGCCGCAGACCTCGGGTCCGCGGCGGCCGGTTCGCGTTTCGTGGCTCGGTCAGCGAGCGAACGCGAGTCCCACCACGTCGCCGCCGGCGAAGCCGACGACCGATGCGCGACCGCTGCCCAGACTGATCTTCACGAGGACCGTTCCGCCCAGCAGCGAGGAACTCGGCTGCACTGCGGCCATGGCGTGGTGGCGTCCGTCCACAGTGGCGATGTCGAACCCGTTGGTCCTGTCGATGCCGATGCCGAGCTTGCCGATGGTGAACAGCTGTCCGGTGTTCGGCGACACGACGGGTGTGGCTCCGGCGATCGTTCCCTGGGTGACGAGTGCGTCCTTGCGGCTGTCGAGGTCGTAGAGGGTGGTGGACGTCGCGCCGGCGACGCTGTTGGTGTAGCCGGCGCCGGACACCTGCGGCGTGCTGCCGGCGGCGCGGTCTCCCGGGGCGTAGGCGAGCGGGGTGTCGACCGCGGCCACCGCGCCGGTGTCGGGCACCAGGCGCAGGTTCTGCCCGCTGGTGGTGACCAGGCGGATCCGGTCCACGGCAGGGTTGAAGTCGAAGCCGGCCGCCGTCCCCGTGATCGCCGCGGGCGTGCCCACCGCCGTCGCTGTGCCCGTGCGCGGGTCGAGGACGTAGAGCTGGCCGGAAGCGGCGATCGCGTACAGCGCGCCGGTGGCGGGCCGCACGTCCATGCCGATGAGCCGGTCGTGGGCCTTGAGGCCGGTGACCCGGACGCGGTGCTGGGACAGCAGTGGGGACGACCAGCTTCTGGTGCTCAGGACGCCATCGGAGGTGAGCAGGTGGACATGGGGCTGGTCGGCCGATGCCGAGGCTGGGGCGGCACCAAGTGCGGTCATGAGCAGGGCTGCTGCTCCTGCGAGTGCGGTCGTGCGAGCGATGCGCATGTTCTCTCCCGGGACTTGGTCGTGGAACACAGGGTGTGTACGACCGAACCGGCATTTGTGTTGAAACCGGAACGAATCTCGCCCATCCGCCACGGCTTCGGCCTCGAATCCCGGGTAGGCACGGCGATGGGGAGCTCATGGCGAACATCGGCAGACGGCGTAGGCCCGACCTGCGCGGCGGCGTGGCCGTCCGGGAGATCTACGCCTTGCACGCGCCTGAGTTGTACCGCTTCGCGTTGCGGCAACTCGGTGACTGCTGTGCCGCGGAAGAGGCCGTGCAGGAGGTGTTTCTGCGAGCGTGGAGATCTGGCGACGGCTTCAGGCCCGAGTTGGCCAGCGTACGCGTGTGGCTGTTCGCGATCGCCCGCAACGTGGTGATCGACGAAGCTCGGTCGCGACTGCGGCACGACAAGCGGATGGCCGCCGCACGGGCAGTCGCTGCCGAGATCGGTGAGGTGAGCACGGACTTCGCGAACACCACGATCGATCGGCGTCTGGTCCAGGTGGCACTGTTGCGGATCAACGCGGACCAGCGCACCGCCGTCGTGGAGACCTACATCCGTGGCAGGTCGTACCGCGAGGTGGCCGCCGAACTGGACCTGCCGCAGGCGACGTTGCGCAGCAGGGTCCACTTCGGACTCAAGGCCCTGCGGCTGACC
>JASLAV010000437.1 GCA_030146905.1 Lentzea sp.
GACGGCAAGACGTGGCAGGGCGCTCTCTGGGAGGTCGACCCCTCCGGTGAGCGGGAGGCCGTCCGGCTGACCCGCTCCGCCAAGGGCGACTCCTCCCCTGTATTCGCTCCGGACGGGTCGCTGCTGTTCCTGTCGGCGCGCCCGGACCCGCTCGCGAAGCCGGGCGAGGCCAAGGAGAAGAAGGCGCTGTGGCGGCTTCCGGTCCGCGGTGAGGCCGCCGAGGTGCTGCGGCCGGGAGGCGGAGTCGGTCACCTGCGTGCCGCGGGCGAGACGGTGCTGTTCACGTCGTCGGCGTACCGCTTCACGGAGTTCGGTGACGAGGACGACGCCAAGCGCAAGGCCCGCGAGGACGCCGGCGTGACAGCGATCCTGCACGAGTCGTACCCGATCCGGTACTGGGACTCGGACCTCGGGCCCGCCTACCCGAGGCTGTTCTCCGCCCCGTTCGAGGACGTCATCACCGGGAACGTCACCGCCCTCAGCGAGGATGCCGAAAGCAGGCTCAGCGACGAGGACATCGCGCTCAGCCCGGACGGGAAGTGGGCCGTTTTCGGCCACGACGTGGACGTCAGCGCCTCCTACGGCCGCAGGACCGAGCTTCGGGTCGTGCCCACGAGCGGGGGCGCGTCGCGCGCCATCGCTTCCGAGGACGGTTACTCGTTCGGTGGCGCCGCCTTCACCCCGGACTCCACCGCCGTGATCGCGATCCGGTTCCGCGAGTCCACTCCGGACAGCCCGCACCGGCGGGACCTGGTGCGCATCGACCTGGCCGACGACTCGATCACGCCACTGGCACCCGGCTTCCAGGAGGAGCCGGACCACCCGGTGGTGAGCCCGGACGGGTCGGCGGTGTTCTTCACCGCGAGCCACCTCGGTCACCAGCCGGTCTGGCGCCTCGACCTGGGGACCGGCGAGGTCACGAAGCTGACGGTGTCGGGCTATTACAGCGACCTCGTCGTGAGCCCGGACGGCAAGACGCTGTACGCACTGCGCAACTCGGTCGACCACCCGCCGCAGCCAGTGCGGTTCACGGCCTCCGGAACCGATCAGGATCCCGACCGGCTGCGCGCGCCCGGCGCCATCGACTCGGTACCCGGCACCCTCACGGAGATCTCCACGGTCGTCGCCGACGGCAGGACCGTCCGTTCGTGGCTGGTGCTGCCGGAAGGTGCCTCGGCCGGCTCCCCCGCTCCCCTGGTCCTGTGGGTCCACGGCGGACCGGTCATGAGCTGGAACGGCTGGACGTGGCGCTGGAACCCGTGGCTGATGGCCGCTCGCGGTTACGCCGTCCTGCTGCCCGACCCCGCGCTGTCCACCGGGTACGGACCCGACTTCATCAAGGCAGGCTGGGGCCGCTGGGGTGCCGAGCCCTACACCGACCTCATGGCCATCACGGACGTCGCGGTCGAGCGGGACGACATCGACGCCTCGCGGACCGCGGCCATGGGCGGGTCGTTCGGCGGCTACATGGCCAACTGGATCGCCACCCAGACCGACCGCTTCCGGGCGATCGTCACCCACGCGTCCCTGTGGCACCTCGACGCGTTCGCCGGTGGCACGGACAGCTCCTACTTCTGGATGCGGGAGATGGGAGATCCCCTCACCCAGCCAGAGCGGATCCTGGCCAACTCCCCGCACCTGCGGGTCGCGGACATCAAGACCCCGATGCTCGTCATCCACGGGGACAAGGACTACCGGGTTCCCATCGGCGAGGGGCATCGGCTGTACTTCGACCTCGTCCGACACGGGGTCAAGGCGAAGTACCTCTACTTCCCGACCGAAAACCATTGGATCCTCACCCCCGGCAACTCTCGGGTCTGGTACGAGACGGTGTGGGCGTTCCTGGCCGAGCACGTCCTGGATCAGAAGTGGGAACGACCTGAGCTGCTCTGAGCGTTCATGAGCAACTGGCGGGCGCTGTCCATGTACTTCACGGACAGCGCCCGCATCTCTTCCGGCGGCAACGCGGCGCTGAGGGCAGCGCGGAGGAGCTTGCCCAGAGCGTGACCGGGACAGGCGTCCTCGGCCGCGTCGAGCGCGATGGACGCGAGGCCCCCGTCACCGCGCTGGTAGGCGTAGAAGGCGAGCAGGCAGGCCGGCTCCGCGCGCTCGGGCGCCGGGCACGACCTGGTGAGCTCGAGCCACAGCCTCTCGGCCAGCCTGAACTTGGGCAGTGCCGCGAATCCCATGCTGGCGTCCCGCACGTCGGGCACGGCCAAGGCCCTCGCCAACGCGACGACCTCCGAGTCCGGCAGCGGTCCTTTGCGGTCCTCCACGGCGTTGATCGCGTCGCGCACCCGCAGGAGCTCGATGCCCGGATCAAGCTCACCCGAGTTCGTCATGAGCTCGTCGAGCAACGCGGACCGGCGTTCCAGCGCCTCGGGCGGGTCCAGCACGGCGATCGCTGCCAGGGCGGCACGCGACTCGAACGTCACGTTGCCGTCGTGCGCCGACGCGGCCGCCACAGCGGACAACTGCGGATCGGGCAACGTCCCGTGGCAGTCGACATCCAGGTAGCACAGCCATCGTGCGTCTTTCTGGCACGACGGCAGCCACACAGCCTCGACGACGTCGATGCCCACACCGCCCAGCTCGTGCATGAGCGTGGTGACGAGCGGTTCGTGCGGCAGTTCCTCCGGCATGTGCTCAGACGGCGCACACATGATCACGAGGATCACGTCGGTCGCGCCCTGTTCGAGCAACGGCATTTCCAGCTGGGCGGCGAGGAAGCCTCTATGTCGAGGACGCGGCAGGTCGACGCGCATGGTCATGCTGATCAGGTGGTCTTTCAGCACCAGCACGACGAGTGAGTCGGCCGGGTGGAACCCCATCAGGTGCGGGATCGCGGCGTAGAGGTCGCCGGCGTCACGAACCCGGATCGGTTTCGGGAGGGTTGTGGGCATGGGCCCACAGTGGCGAATGGAGCAGTGCAGGAGACCGGGTCAAGCCTGAGGTTGTGGACAACTCCGCGGTTGTGGACAGGTTGAGATCTTGGGCTGCTCGGATACTCAGTTCTGTCGGGGGTGGGTGTTAGGTTGTCGCGCTTCGGTCCCCGTACGATCAGGGACCGAAGCGCGACATCACATCAGAACGCCTGGAACACAGCGCGCCAGCCGCCCACGACCGGCAGTTCCACCGACGTCCGGGTGAGGTCCAGCGACAGACCGGCACCCGGCTTCGGGCGCAGGGTGTAGTCGTAGTCGCTGGAGATCAGCACGAACTCGAGCCGGTGACCCGCCTGCAGGACGTAGTCGTCGGGCACGATCGGCACGTCGACGTCGTAGAACTTGCCGGGCTTGATCGGCGAAGTCTTGTCCGGCCGCTCCCTGTTCTGCGGGTCGGTCGAGCCGCGCGTGATGACGTGCGAACTGCCGTCCGGGGCCCGGTCGACGAGGAGTGTCGTCACGTTGGCGGCGGGACGGTCGAACGCGACCCGCAGGTGCGCCGTCGACTTCCCGGACAACCGCACCGGCTTCTGCGCCGGCTCCGACGTGTAGGAAAGCCGGTTCGGCGACGTCGCCTGGTCGATCAACGACTCGGCCGTCTTCGTCGCGTCGTCGGTCAGCTTCTCCACGCCGCGGCCGGGCAGAACACCGAGGCCGCCCTTGGCGGTTCCGCCCGCGGACAGGCGCAGCCGCACGTCGGACGTGCCGGGTGCCGGCCAGTCCTTCTCGTCGACCCACGTCTTGTCCTCGCGCTGCAGAGTCGCCTTCGGCTCCTTGTCGATGCCGTTGCGGTGACCCCAGAGGTACTGGGTGAACCAGCGGTTGAGCGTGCGGCGCCACTCGGCCGAACGCAGCGTGTCGGGGTCCGTGTGCCCGGACTGGTGCAGCCAGATCTTGTGCGGCGCGCCGACCTTCTTCACCGCCGAGTACCACTGCTCGACGTGCGTCATCTTGACGTTCCAGTCGTTGAGCCCGTGGACCGCGAGCACGGCCGCACGGACCTTGCGAACGTCGTTGAGGTAGTTGCGGTCGTCCCAGAACTTGCTGTAGTCGCCGGTGATCCGGTCCTGGTCCTTCGCGATCTCCGCGATGATCGGCTTGCAGATCTCCCTGTCCGCGCGCGTGTAGACGTACTCGGCGAGCACGTCGGCGTCCTCGCCCTGGAACGTGCCGGGCGCGACGACGGCGCCGTCCGCGCGGTAGTAGTCGTACCAGCTGGAGATCGCGGCGATCGGCACGATGGCTTCAAGGCCGCGCACGCCCGTGGAGGCGACGGCGTTGGGCAGCGTTCCGTTGTAGGAGACGCCCATCATGCCGGTCTTGCCGGTCGACCAGGTCGCCTTGATGGCTTCGCCCGTCGCGGTGCGCGCAGACGCACGGCCGTTGAGCCAATCGACGACGACGCGCGCGCCGATCGTTTCGTTGACGTCACCCGTCGTCGGGCATCCCGTTGACTTGCCGGTGCCGAGCGATTCGGCGTAGACGACCGCATATCCGCGTGCGATGAAGTAGGCCTCGTAGCGACCCGACGTGATCGGGTTGGGGCCGAGGGCGGCGGTGATGCGCTCGTCGGAGGAGGACTTCAGCAAACGGCCGTTGCGCTTGTCCGGCACGTACAGCTCGACGTCGACGTTGTGGTTCGCGACGTCGTTGCCGCCCGAGAAGTACGGGCTGACCATGTACACAACCGGCACTTTGAGGCCGCGTTCGGTGGCGCGCGGGCGGACGACCTCGGTGTAGACCTCGTCGTCCTTGCCGTCGCGGTCGCTGTCGACCGGCGCACGGACCCAGAGGCTCTCCTTCACCACGTCCTTCGGATCGAAGACGGGCTGGGCCTCGCCGTCCTTGAACACCGGCCCTTCGGCGGCTTGGGCCGTCGCGGGCAGGAATGGCAGAACTAGCACCGCGGTCAGCAGTGCGACTCTTCGTGCGCCCCTCACGAGGCACCCCCAATGCGGAAGCCAGGGACAGGTATTCGCCTGCACCCTCCCCTTTGACCGCAAGTCATGTCACCCGTCGAACGGCCCTTGACCTGAGAGCATGAGCCGTGCACATTTCCGATTTCGTCCACGCCCTGCCTAAGGCCGAGCTGCACGTCCACCTCGTGGGTGCGGCTTCCGTCGACACCGTCCTCGCGCTCGCCCGCAACCACCCCGACGGCCCCGTGCCGACCGACGAGGAAGCACTGCGGAAGTTCTACGAGTTCACGGACTTCGGTCACTTCATCAACGTGTACGGCGTCGTCAACGACCTCGTCACCACGGGCGAGGACGTCCGCACTCTGATCACCGGGTACGCCCGTGACGCCGCGCGCACCAACGTCCGCTACGCGGAGCTGACGATCAGCGCGACGAGTCACCTGCGGGCCGGCATCGCGCCCGACGAGCTCGTCGAGGCGTTGGCGGCGGGACGTGAGGAAGCGCTCGCGGTGCACGGCGTGGCATTGCAGTGGGTCTTCGACGTGCCCGGCGTCTGGGACGGTGACTGGGGCATGACGAGCGCGCGGTTCGCGACCGAGCACCGGCCGGACGGCTTGGTCGGGTTCGGGCTGGGCGGGTTCGAGGCGGACTCGCCCAGGACGAAGTTCCGTGAGGCGTTCGCAATGGCGCGCGATGCCGGACTGCACATGGTGCCGCATGCCGGTGAGACGACGACGCCGAGCGAGATTTGGGCGGCGGTGCGCGATCTGCACGCGGAGCGCATCGGGCATGGTGTCAGCGCGGTGCAGGACCCGGAGTTGCTGCGGCATCTTGCCGGCGAGGGCGTGGTCCTTGAGGTCTGTCCGACGTCGAACATCCGCACGGGTGCGGTGAAGTCGTTGGACGAGCACCCGTTGCCACGGCTCGTGGAGGCAGGGGTGCCGGTGACCATCAACACCGATGACCCCGGCATGTTCCATACCGATCTCGATCGCGAGTACCTGCTGTGCCACGAACGGTTCGGGTTCGGGCGTGACGACCTCGCCGATCTCGCGCGGGCCGCGGTGCGGGCGTCGTACGCGCCTGGTGAGTTGAAGGACCAGTTGATGAAGGAGATCGACGCGCTGTGAGTGGTGTGAGCGTGGTGACGAC
>JASLAV010000514.1 GCA_030146905.1 Lentzea sp.
CCCATCGGGGTCGTGAGCATCGCGTCGTAGAGCTTCACGTACTTGAACTTGAAGAAGACGTTGAACGTCGCGTCGAACACGGCCCCGTTCATCGCGCTGGCCGCGAGCAGCGCGGGCGCCACGAACGCCGCGTAGCTGATCGGCCGCCCGTCCGGCCCCGCCACCGACGCCACCATCTGCCCGAAGCCCAGGCCCAGCGACCACAGGAACAGCAGCGGCTCGAACGCCCCGCCGACCAGCACGAACCAGGCCCGCCGGTTCACCACCGCCGCCCGTTCGACGAGCATGCTCGCCCGCCGCCCGTAGAGCCCCGGCGGGATCACCCGCCACAGCAGGCCGACGCTGGCGGGTTTCGCCTGATCGGCGCGGTCGAGTGTCTGCGTCATGTCACACCGCCAGCCTTCGGTGGAAGAACTTCACGCCGAGCACGATGCCGACGACGACCAACGCGCCGAGGTACGCGATGTGCCCCAACACCGGCAAGAAACCCGTCGTCCCGAGCGTCAGACCTCGCGCGAGCTCGATGCCGTGCCACGACGGCGTCAGCCACACCACCGGCAACAGCCACTCGGGCAGCTGGCTGACCGGGAAGAACGCGCCGGTGAACAACGTCATCGGCATCAGCACGAACCGGAAGATGTTGTTGAAGGCGTCGGGCTTCTCCAACGTGGCGCTGTAGGCGACCAGCGGCGCGCTGAACGCGAGCCCTGTCAGCGTCGCGAACGGGATGGCCAGCAGGATCCCCGGCCCCGCCGCCGCGCCGAGTGCGGTGGCGATGCCCACGAAGACCACCGACCGCAGGAACAGCTGCGAGCCGATCCACATCATCTGCGAGTAGAGCACCTGCGCCGGCGTGATCGGCGTGGCCACCATCGCGACGAACGACTTCTGCCACATGAACTGCGACATGACCGGGTACGTCGACTCGAAGGTCGCGCCCTGCACCGCCGAGACCACGACCAGCGCGGGCGCGAGGTACTGCAGGTACGACACGCCACCGAGCAACGCCGTCGACTGCACCTGCGACCCGAACCCGAACCCGAGCGCCACGAGGAACAGCACCGGCGTGAGGAAACTCGACACCGCCGTGGCGCGCCAGTTGCGCCGGTACCACGTCCAGGTCTTCTCGAACCCGAACCAGGAGGCCCTCAACGTCTCCATCAGTCCACCAACGTCCTGCCGGTGAGCCGCAGGAACACGTCCTCCAGCGAACTGCGCCGCACCAGGCTCTGCACCGGCTCAACCCCGTGCTCGTGCACCAGCGCGAGCGTGTGCTCACCGTCCCGCGTGTAGAGCAGAAGCCGATCCGGCAACACTTCGACCCTCTCGGCGAACCGGGTCAGGTCCGGCTTCTCCGCCCCTGGCTGGAACCGCAGCTCCAGCACCTCCTTGGTGGAGTACCGACTGATCAACTCGCTGGGCGACCCCTCAGCCGCGATCCTCCCGCCGTCCATGACCACGAGCCGGTCGCACAACTGTTCGGCCTCGTCCATGTAGTGCGTGGTGATGATGAGCGTGACGCCGTCCTGCTTCAACCGGAACAGCCTGTCCCACAACAGGTGCCGCGCCTGCGGATCCAACCCGGTGGTCGGCTCGTCGAGCAGCAGCAACTCGGGATCGTTGACCAACGACCGAGCAATGGTCAGCCGCCGCTTCATCCCACCGGACAACGGCTCGACCTCGTGGTCGGCCCGATCGGTGAGCTGAGCGAACTCCAGCAGCTCCTCGGCCTTCTCCCGGCACCTGGCCCGCGACAACCCGAAGTACCTGCCATAAATCTGCAGGTTCTGCCGAACGGTCAACTCGGTGTCGAGGTTGTCGAGCTGCGGCACCACCCCGAGCCGAGCACGGATCTTGGGCCCGTCCCGCTCCGGATCCATGCCGAGGACCTGAAGATCCCCACCGGTGCGCCCGGACACGCAGGAGATCATCCGCATGGTCGACGACTTGCCGGCCCCGTTGGGCCCCAGAAACCCGAAGGCCTCACCCCGGCGCACCTCGACATCGATGCCTCGAACGGCCTCGAACGTCCCGAAGTGCTTGGTCAGAGCCTTGGCCTCGACGAGGTTCTCCACCCACCCGACGTTAGCCAACAGGTCTGACAATTTTCGACGCAATTACGATCAGGAGCATGCCGGAGATCGAACTGCGATGGCTGTCAGAAGCCACCGACCAGCAGCGCACCGAGATCCACGCGGTGGTCCACGACGTGGTGGCGGCAGGCGGCGCAGTCGGCTACCACGCCCCTCCGTCCCAAGATCAAATCTCCACCTGGCTGGACGGCATCCTGAAACAGGTCCGCGACAACAACGCGGCCTTCGCCACGGCCGTAGTGGACGGCGTAGTCCAAGCGACAGGCCTGTGGCGACGCGGCAGCACGGCAGTCTTCCAGCACCGCGTGGAAATCCAGCAGATCATGGCCCACCCGTCAGCACGCGGCCTCGGCCTGGGACGACTGGTGGTGCAGGGGTTGGTGGACAACGCCAGAACCGCCGGTTTCGAGATCGCGATGCTAGGCGTGCGAGGCAACAACCACGGCGCCATCGAGCTGTACGAAAACATCGGTTTCCGGGAATGCGGCCGCATGCCGAACGCGATCGCAGTGGGAAACGAGCGGTGGGACGACGTGTGGATGTACCTGCCGCTCGGCTATCCGGAGGGGACAGTCCTCAACGGATCAAAGGCAGGCGGCCTGGGAAGCAGCCCACGCAGAACAGCGTGACGATCAAGCGAAGGCGAAGCCGAGCAGTACCAAGTCTTCCGGAGCAAAGCTCCGCGCGGTGGGGTCCCCGTCACGAGTCGCACAGAAGTTCTTGCTGCACCTGGAGGGTCAGGTCAAGTCGACACGCTTTTCGTCGACTTGACCTGACCCTCCAGGTGTGGCTCGCTCCGGTGTGACTCG
>JASLAV010000520.1 GCA_030146905.1 Lentzea sp.
GGAGAAGGGCTTCACCGGCAAGGACGTCACCGTCGCGATCCTCGACACCGGCGTCGACGAGACGCACCCGGACCTCGCGGGCGCGGTCGTGGAGTCGAAGAACTTCAGCAGCAGCGACACCACCGACGACCGCGTCGGCCACGGCACGCACGTCGCCTCCACCGTCACCGGTGACGGCGCGTACAAGGGCATCGCACCCGACAGCAAGATCGTCAACGGCAAGGTGCTCGGCGACCACGGCGGTGGTTCGGAGAGCGACATCATCGCCGGCATGGAATGGGCGGCCACCAAGGCCAAGATCGTCAACATGAGCCTGGGCAGTTCGTGGCCCGACGAGGGCACCGACCCGATGTCGCTCGCGCTCAACCGCATCACCGAGCAGACCGGTGCGTTGTTCGTGGTCGCCGCCGGCAACTCCGGCGGCGTGATGGGGTCCCCCGCGGCCGCCGACGCGGCCCTCACCGTCGGCGCCGTGAACCGCGACGACACGCTGGCCGAGTTCTCCTCGCGCGGACCGCGCTGGACGAACAACGCCGTCAAGCCCGACATCACCGCGCCGGGCGTCGGCATCGTGGCAGCGAAGGCGAAGAACGGCCAGATCGGCACCCCGGTCGGCGACGGGCACGTCGCGATCTCCGGCACGTCGATGGCCACGCCGCACGTGGCGGGCGCGGCGGCGATCCTGGCCGCGCAGCACCCGTCGTGGAAGGCGGAGGACATCAAGGCCGCGCTGATGAACAGCGCCAAGCCCAACCCGTCGCTGACCGTGTACGAGCAGGGCGCCGGACGTCTCGACGTCGCCCGCGCGGTCTCGTCCCCGGTGAGCACCGCCCCCGGCGGCCTGTCGATGGGCACCGCGCAGTGGCCGCACGACGACGACGAACCCATCACGCGCAAGCTGACCTACCGCAACGACGGCACCTCCGACGTGACCGTCGACCTCGGCGTCGCCGAGGTGAAGCCCGCGGCCACCGGCCTGTTCAGCGTCTCGCCCGCGAAGCTGACGATCCCGGCGGGTGGCACCGCTGACGCCGTCGTCACCGCCGACACCAAGGCGAACGTGCCGGACGGCATCTACGGCGCCGCGGTCGTCGCCTCCAACGGTGTGCGCGTGCCGATCGGCGTGGTGAAGGAGGTCGAGAGCTACGACCTGAAGCTCACGTTCCTCGACCACGACGGCAAGCCGACGCAGTACTACGACTACCGCTTCGTCGGCATCGACCAGCGCCAGGCGTACTTCCGGTTCGACCCGTCGGGCACGCTGGTGCAGCGCCTGCCCAAGGGCAGGTACTTCCTCGACGGCACGATCGCCACCCGCTACCCGGCCGACAGCGTGATCACGACGCTGACCGAACCCGCGCTGGAGGTCACCGGCGACACCGAGATCGTGTTCGACGCCCGGCACGGGAACCAGCCGTCGATCGCGGTCGAGCAGAAGGAGGCGAAGCCGGTGCGCGCCGGCCTCGGGTTCCTCATGCAGGCGGAATGGGGCGAGACCGGCGGCACCTGGGTGACGAACGACTTCGACTCCATCCGCGTCCGCCCGTCGAAGACGTCGTGGCCGAAGTTCGAGTTCTACGCCGAGGCCGTGCTCGCCAAGCCGGACGCCAACGGCACGTTCGACGGCAGCCCGTACCAGTACCACGTGCGGATCGGCGAGAAGACCCGCGTACCCGAAAACGTCCAGCGCGCCGTCAAGGACCGCGAGCTCGCCCGCGTCGACTCGGTGACGCACGCCCGCGTGCCGGGCTCGGTCGGTCAGCGCGACGACGGCGCCTCCGGCCCGCTGCCGTTGCGGCTGCAGGAGTTCTACACGCCCGGCGTCGAGTGGTCCGGTTCGCTGACGGAGTTCACGAAGCTCGGCGAGTACCCGACCCTCGGCTACCAGTACTCGGCCGTGCCGCGGGTGTTCGAGCTCGGCAGGACCGTCACCGAACACTGGAACAGCGCCGTCTACGGCCCCGGCGTGCCGAACGACCCGCGCTACGTGCGCTACTCGGGACGCGTGGGCAACCTGCTGCGCGTCGACGTGCCCCTGTTCAGCGCACAGGGCATGACCGGCAACAGCCCGAACACCGGCCGCACCACCGTGACGCTGGACGGCGAGGTCATCTCCGACGAGCCGTACGCCGGCTCCGCCTACGTCGAGGGCGTGCCGGCGGAGAAGAAGCGCTACCAGGTGCACACCGAGGCCACCCGCGACTCGTTGTCGTCGCGGGTCACCACCGACTGGTCGTTCACGTCGGAGTTCGTGCCGGGCGAGTTGTACGAGCCGGTGCCGCTGCTCGCGGTCCGGTTCGCGCCGCGTCTGGACGAACACAACCGGGCCGGGCGCGTCCTGACCGTGCCGATCACGGTGGAGCGCAACGGAACGGGCACCGTCACCGACATCAAGGCCCCGTCGGTGCAGGTGTCCTACGACGAGGGCACGACGTGGAAGCCGGTGCCGCTGCGCAAGACCCGTGCAGGCTGGCAGCTCACGCTGATCCACCCGCACGGCGCCAAGAACGTGTCGTTCAAGGCTCGGGCGGCGGACTCGGGCGGTGAGGTCCAGCAGACCGTCATTCGCGCGTACGACCTAAGGTGACGGCGGTGGGGGCCGGTTCCGGCCGGCCCCCACTACCCGTCACTTCTGGTACGGCGCCAGGGTTTCCGGGTCCTCGTCGGGCGCCGACATGATCGGGTGCACCTCGATCGGCTGGTTGAGGACCTTCCCGCCGGGCCCCGGAACCGCCGAGGCCTTGTGCGCGATCTCCAGCACCCGCTCGTGGCTGTCGACGTCCACCACCCAGTACCCGGCGATGACTTCCTTGGACTCCGCGAACGGACCGTCGACCACGACCGGGCCGTCGTCGCCGCCCCGCACCACGAACGCCCGCGCCGGTCCGCTCAGCCCCTCCGACTGCAGCAGCTCACCGGACGCCCGCAGCTCCGCGTCCAGGTCCCGCATGTAGGCGATCATGCGGTGCATGTCCTCGTCGGACCACGCCGCGAGACCCTCCCAGTCCTCCTGGTTGCCGCCGTAGCTGACCAGCATGTACTTCACTTCCACTCCCCACCGGTCGCGCGGGCCTTGATCTCTTGCACGGCCCAGCTGTTGCCGTCCGGGTCGTCGAAGAAGATGAACGACCCTCCGTCTGCTTCGTTCATGCGCACGATCTCGCCGACCTCGACACCGCGTTCCAGCAGTTGCGCGCGGGCCTTCTCCAGGTCCGACACGACGAGCTGCACGCCCTTCAACGCGCCGGGCTCGCCCTTCACGATGCCGCGCCCGATCACGATCGAGCAGCCGGAGCCGGGTGGCGTGAGCTGCATGATGCGCGTGTTCTCGTCGAACGTCGTGTCGTGGTCGACGGTGAAGCCGAGCTGCTCGGAGTAGAAGTGCTTCGCCCGGTCGAGATCCGACACCGGTACGACGACGACCTCCAGGGTCCAGTCCATGTCCGTGGTTCCTCTCAGCGGTGGCCTTGTACGGACCCGTCGAAGTGCTCAGAGGTTTTTCGACACGGGGTCCCGGCCCACATACCCGAGCAGCCTGTCCCGCAACGACGCGTTCTCCGGCACCTCGACCTCGGCGCCGTAGACCTCGATGCCGGGACCGAACGCGCCGGGCGTGCGGAAGCGTTCCATGAGCTCGGGCGGCACCGATGTCGCCGATGCCCACAGGCGTTCGACGTCGGCGGCCGGGATGGTGTCGTCCTGGCCGGTGGCGCGGGCGAGGTCCCAGCCGTGCAGCACCAGGTCGTCGCTCACCACCTGGTCGACGTGCTCCTCCAGCGTCATCGGCCCGGCGGGTGTGGACACCTCGGTCCGCGCCCGGTCCGAGTCGAGTGCCTGCTGCACCTGGCGGCGGGCCTCGCGGAAGTCGGTGAGCGGGTCGTCGGTGCGGGGGAGCTGCCGGCCGAGCATCACGCCGTGCATCTCGATGACGTGGTCCACGACCTCGAGCGCCGTCCACCGCGCGCACGGCGACGGGTTGTCCCACTGGTCCGCGCGCACGGTGGCGACCTTGGCCTCGAACGCGTCCGCGCGGGCCCGGTACCTCGCCGAGATCGTCATGGCCCTCACTCCTCGACAGCGCCGCCGATGGCGCGCAGGTGCTCGCGGAACGTGAGCCCGCTCGCGAGGTACTCGTCGAACCGCAGCTGGCTGCGCAGGGACTCACCCTGCCGCACGCGGTCGGCCTGCGCCCGTTCGACGTCCCGGATGTTCCGCGCCTTGGCGATGAGCGTGTCCACGTGCGAGGCCGGGAGGAACAGCACGCCGTCGTCGTCGCCGAACACGACGTCGTCGGTCGTGACGGTCCACTGGCCCACCTCGGCCGTCGACAGGGCCTCCGGCGCGCGGGCGCGCAGGGTCAGCGGTCCCGTCGGGTTCGCGCCGAGGCTGAAGACCGGCAGGCCGATCGCGCGGATGTCCTGGGTGTCGCGGTGCAGACCCCAGATCACCACACCCGCGAGACCGGCGCTCTGCGCCTCCAGCACGACCAGGTCGCCCACGCACGCCTCGTCGGCGCGGCCCTCGTTGTCGACGACCAGCACGTCACCGGGCTCGCAGTGCTGCAGCGCCTCCAGGAAGACGTCGACGCTGCCCGCGTGCCGGGTGGGCAGGACGCGGCCGGACGTCTTCGTGCCGGGGATGACCGGCTTGAGACTCGCCGTGCGGACCGGGATGTGGGCCCGGACGCAGGCGTCGGCCAGATGCGCGGTGGTGAGGTCCAACGCGCTCAAATCCGTGTGGGGAAGATCCATGCGGACAGTCTTACGCCGAGACCCGCTCCTCGGTCGGCTCCGTCCGCAACACGCCGGCGGACAGCGCCGCGACCAGGCACAGCGCCACCGGCAGCAGGAACGCGATGTTGAGCGGCACGAAGTGCGTCAGCCAGCCGATCACCGCCGGTCCGGCCAGCACGCCGAGGTAGCCGAGGCCGGCGACGCGGGAGACGTTGACGCCCGCCGCACCGGGTTCGGCGTGGCCCGCCGCGCTGAACAGCTGCGGCACCGTGCCGGACAGGCCGATGCCGGCGATCGCCCAGCCCACCAGCGCGAGCCAGATGAACGGCGAGAGCGCCGCGGTCGCGATGCCCGCCGCACCGATCACCGAACCCCAGCGCAGCACCGCCATCGGACCGACCTTCGCGGCGACGCGGTCCGCGAGCAGGCGTCCGATCGTCATCGTCGTCGCGAACGCGCCGTAGGCCAGTGCCGCGATCTCCGGTGAGGCGTCCAGGATGTCCTGCAGGTGCAGCACGCTCCAGTCGTTGGCCGCGCCCTCGCTCAACATCACCAGCAGGGCGAGCACGGCCATGATCCAGATCCGGCGCGGTGCCTTGCGCTTGCCGGTCTGCGCGGTGACCTGCTGTTCTTCCTTCTCGTCGAGCAGCAGCCTGGCCGTGACGAGGCTGACGACGACACCGAGCACGGCCGCCGCACCGAGCGTGGTCGCGGGGGAGAGGTCCCAGCCCAACGTGCGTGCGCCGGTCAGCGCCGCCGCCACGCCACCGAGCGACCACGTCGCGTGGAACGCCGACATCACCGGACGGTTGTAGTGCCGCTCCACCACCACGGCGTGCGCGTTCATGCTCACGTCGATCAGGCCGGTGCCGAAGCCGAAGATGAGCAGCGCCGCACCGAGCGTCCACTGGTTGACGGCCACACCGGGCAGGAACGCCGTCACGCTGCACACGACACCCGCGATCGGCACGACCAGCTTCACGCCCAGGCGGTCGGTGACCTTGCCGCCGATCCGCATGCCGATGAAGGCGCCCAGCCCGAGCAACAGCAGCAACCGGCC
>JASLAV010000521.1 GCA_030146905.1 Lentzea sp.
ACCAGGTGCAGATTCGTGGCTTCCGGGTCGAGCCCGGCGAGGTGGAGACGGTGCTGCACCGCCACCCCCGCGTACATGAGGCCGTGGTCGTCGACGTCGATGACGTGGACTCGTCGCGCAAGCTGGTGGCTTACCTGGTACCTGCGGGAGAGGCGCCGTCCGTCGGCGAACTGCGGGAGTTCTGCCGGCGCTCGCTGCCGGACTACATGGTGCCGTCCGCGTTCATCGTGATGACAGAGTTCCCGTTGAGCCGCAACCGCAAGGTCGATCGCAAGGCGCTCGCGCAAATGCAGCTCCAAGCCCTGGACAGCGGTGTTGAGCACGTACCACCTCGAACGCCGGCCGAGCGCCTGGTCGCGGCGGTGTGGGAGGAGATTCTCGGCACCAGCGACGTGGGCGTACTGGACGACTTCTTCGCGCTCGGTGGACATTCCCTGTCCGCGACCAGGGTGCTAGCCAAGATCGACGAACTGACCGGTGTCCGTGTCGCGTTGCGCGCGCTGTTCGATGACCCGACGGTGGGCGCACTTGCGAGGCACGTGGCGGCAGCCACCGCGGAGAACAGCGCCGTGGTGCGCCGGTCTCGGCGACAGCCCGGTGAGCTGGTCGTGGCTTCTACCGCGCAGCGACGGCTCTGGTTCACCGAACAGCTCTACCCCGGTACCGCGATCAACAACGTGCCCGTGGTGCTCGACTTGCGAGGACCGCTCGACGTGTCTGCGTTGCGCGACGCGTTGGACACGCTGATCGCGCGCCATGAGTCACTGCGCACCGAGTTCGTGATCGTCGACGGCGAACCGTGGCAGCGGGTACTCGAACCGTGCCCATTCCCGTTGCACACCAACGAGATCACCGGCTCCGCGCACCTGGCCGCCGAGGAGTTGCCCGACGTCCTGGAGGTCCTGGCGGAGCCGTTCGATCCAGAACGGGGTCCGCTGACCCGCGCGACGCTCGTGAGGCTGAGCGAGGACCGCCACGTTCTCGCTCTAACCGTGCACCACCTGGTGTGTGACGGCTGGTCGGTCGGCGTGCTGCTGACTGAGCTGGCCGCGCTGTACGAGGGTCGCGGTGGGCTTGCGGCGGACATCTTCCAGTACGCCGACTTCACCCGATGGCAGCGCGAAAATCTCACCGACGAGGTCATCGCGGAACAGATCGCGTTCTGGCGGGAGAGGCTGCGCGGGGTGGAGAACCTCGCGCTGCCCGCCGACCGGCCGCGCAGGCGGAACTGGGACGGCGATAGCGTCGATGTGGTGTTGCCCGCCGCGACCGTCGTGCGCCTGACCGAATTCGGTGCACGCCACGACGCGACGCTCTACATGGTGGTGATGGCCGCGTTCCAGGTGCTGCTCGCCCGCCACAGCGGGCAGGAGCGCTTCGCGGTCGGCACCGTCACCGCCGGCCGCACGCGGAGCGAGTTCGAGAACGTGGTCGGGTTCTTCGTGAACACCTTGCCGGTCGCCGCCGATCTTTCTGCCTCTCCGGACTTCACCGAGGTGCTGCGCAGGGTGCGCGACGAGGTGCTGGACGTGTTCGCCCACCAGGACGTCTCGTTCGACCGCATCGTCGCGGACCTCGCGCCCGAGCGGGATCCCGCGGTGCAGCCGGTGTTCCAGGCGTGCCTGGCACTGGACAACAGCAGCGACGTGGTCGGGCACCTCGGTCCTGTCACCGTCAACCCGGTCGGGCCGCCGCCGAGGCACAGCCGCTTCGACCTGACGCTGGAACTGTCCACGCACGGCGGCGAGCTGGTCGGCGGCCTCACCTACGCGACGAGCCTCTTCGACCGCTCCACCGTGCAACGGCTGGCGCACACCTTCGTCGTGCTGCTCGATCGGATGCTGGACGATCCCGCGTGCCCGGTGGCGCGGCTCGCGTTGTGCGACGCCGAGCAGGAGAGCGCGGTTGCGGGATGGGGGACTGGTGAGGTCCGTCCCGTCCACGGCGACAGCCTGCACGGACCGATCGAGCGGCAGGCGGGTGAGCGGCCATCCGCACCAGCCCTGGTCGCGAACGGACGTGTTGTGAGCTATGGCGAACTGGATGCGCTCGCCGGCTCGCTTGCCGCGCGTCTGGCCGCACGTGGGGTGGGTGTGGGCGACGTGGTGGCCGTATGCCTGCCGCGGGGAGCTGATCTCATCGTCGCGATGATCGCGGTGCTCAAGGCAGGCGCGGCCTACCTGCCGGTCGATCCGGATCTGCCCGACGAGCGGATCGCGTTCCTGCTGGCGGACGGCGGTGTACGGGTGGCGGTGTCCTCCGGTGACACCGCTGAACGGGTGCGCGCGCTCGGCACCGTCGTCGTGGAGGTCCGCTCCGGCCAGGTCACCGAGTGGACGCCGCTTGCGGTGGACCCCGACTCGGCGGCCTACGTCATCTACACCTCCGGCTCGACCGGACGGCCCAAGGGCGTCGTGGTCAGCCACGCCGCGATCGACAACCGGCTGCACTGGATGCAGGCGGAGTACCAGCTCGACGACAGCGACCGGGTGCTGCACAAGACACCCGCAGGGTTCGACGTTTCGGTGTGGGAGATCTTTCTACCGCTGCGGGAGGGCGTTCCGCTGGTGCTGGCCGAACCCGCCGGCCACCGGGATCCTGCCTATCTCGCCGAACTCATCCGCGACGAACGCGTCACCGTCGCGCACTTCGTGCCCTCGATGCTGGACGCGTTCCTGAACGGCGCGGACGTCACCGACTGCGACCGCACTCTGCGCCTGGTCGTGTGCAGCGGTGAGGCGCTCACTCCGGACCTCGCGACGAAGTTCGGCGAGGCGCTCGACACCCGCCTGCACAATCTCTACGGCCCGACCGAGGCTGCGGTGGACGTGACGTACTGGGCGTGTCCTGGTGGTCGCGTCGAGCGCGTGCCGATCGGTGCTCCGGTGTGGAACACCGGCGTGCACGTTCTCGATGCCGGCCTGAACAAGGTGCCCTGCGGTGTCACCGGTGAGCTGTACATCGCAGGTGTTCAGCTTGCCAGGGGCTACCTGAACCGTGCGGGCCTCACGGCCGACCGGTTTGTGCCCGACCCGTACGGCGCACCGGGCGCCCGCATGTACCGCACCGGAGATCTCGTCCGGTGGGGCGCAGATGGGCAACTCGACTACCTCGGCCGTGCGGACCACCAGATCAAGGTGCGCGGCATGCGCGTCGAGCCAGGTGAAATCGAGGCGGCGCTGGTGGCGCACAAGGGTGTCGCGGCGGCGGTGGTGGGGCTGACGGGCACAGCGGACGCTGGCCCGCGTCTCGTCGCCTACGTGGTGCCGGACGCCACTCAGGTGGCACCACCGGTCGCCGAGACGGTGCGCGGGGCCGTCACGGCGGCAGCTGCCGAACAGTGGCCAGGCGCGTCCAAGCTGACCGGTCAGCTCCGGGCAGCACTTGGCACGACGTTGCCAGCCCACATGGTTCCTGCTCACTTTGTCGTCGTGGCGAAGATTCCGTTGACGAGCAACGGCAAAATTGACCACAAGGCTCTCGCTGAACTGGGTACGTCGGCGGTAACCGCGACCGGCGCCGCCGCGTTCGAGCCGCCACGAACCGATGTCGAACGACTGGTGGCACTGGTGTGGACGGACGTGCTGGGAGTCGAACGAGTCGGTATCTACGACGACTTCTTCGGACTCGGTGGGCACTCACTATCCGCCGTCGCGGTGGTGTCCAGAGTGGAGCAGGCCTGTGGGGTCCGCCTCGGCGTCCGCGCGTTGTTCGAAGCGCCGACGATCGAGTCGCTGGCGAAGCGCGTCGCAGGGACGCGAGAAGAAGCACCCGGCGCACCAGCGCCGGTCGCACGTGACCGTTCGCGGTTCCGGATCGAGTGATCGCATGGTGATGGGGGAGATGGTGGAGTCGACAAGTCCGGCGTCCTTCGGCCAGGAGCAGCTCTGGCTGGTGGAGCAAGCGTTTCCCGGGACCTCGGTGAACCACACCGTGCGGGTCTGGGACCTGCGCGGCGATGTCGACACGCGAGCGCTGAGTGCCGCGCTCGCTTTGCTGGTCGAGCGGCACGAGACGTTGCGCACCACGCTGCACCTGGTCAACGGGATGTTGTCGCAGCATGTGGAGGAGCCGCGACCGGTGCCGCTCGAGTTGCTCGACTTGGACCTGGCGGAGGATGTCGACTGGGATTTCATGCCGCTGGACCGGGTGCGGGAGACCCTGAGGGTGCCGTTCGATCTCGCGCGCGACCTGATGCTGCGGGCCTTACTGGTGAGGTTGGGCCCGGACCGCAACCTCCTGGTCCTCACCGTGCACCACAGCGCGACAGACGGCTCGACAGTGGGCCTGCTGCGGTCGGAGCTGAGCGAGGCGTACTCCGCGTTGGCCGCAGGCCGGAGTCCGGACCTGCCCGCGCCGGGAACCGGATATGGCGCGTTCGCACGGAACGAACGCGAGCAATGGGCACGAATGCAGAGCAGCGCGCATCCGTGGCTGGAGACGCTGCGTGAGAGTCCGCGCTGGCACAACCCGCTCACCGGCAGTCGTCGGCGCGAACTCGTGGGCAGGGCGGGAATCGAGCGGATCGAGCTTTCTCCTGCCGGCGTGCGGGGGCTCGGCGAGGTGGCCGCGGAGGCGGGCTCGACGGTGACGATGGCCGTGCTCGCGGTCTTCACCGTGCTGCTGAGCCGGTGGACCGGCAGCCAGAACGTCAACTTCGCCAGCCCGGTGAGCACCCGGTTCGACCCCGACATCGAGCGCACCGTCGGTTACTTCGTCAACGCGATGCCGCTGTCGTTCAGCGTGCGGCACAACCCGCGGTTCGCCGACCTGGTCGGAGAGGTGCGCGACGCGGTGCTCGACGGCATCGGGCACGCGCAGGTGCCGCCCGCCGCGGTGCAGGACGCGCTGTCCGCCGGTCGCGGGGACCTGACCAGTCCGATGCTCGACGTCACCGTGGCGGTCGGTGTCGGCGACGTCGCTGTTTTCACCATGGGTGATTTGGTTGTTACGGAACGGTTCCTGCACCATGGACAGACGATGTTCGGCCTGTCCGCGCGGGTGAACTTGCGCGAGGACGGCGGGGCGGACGCGATTCTCGAACACAACGCGGACGTGCTGGACGCCCGCGTGGTGCGCAGGATGGCGCAGCACCTGCGCGAGCTGGTGGACGGCGTGTCCGCCGACGTACGGGTGCGCGACCTGGCGCCGGCTCCCGCGGCCGACCTCGTTGCGCTGCGAAGCTGGTCGGCCGGTGAGCAGTGTGCTGTCGGCCGAGGCGTGGTACAGAGCGTGGCGGGATGGGCGGAGCGCGCCGCTGAGTCGGTCGCCGCGCGAGATGAACACGAGACGCTCACGTATGCGCAGCTGTGGGCGCGGTCCGGCCTGATGGCGCGGCGGTTGCACGAGTTCGGCGCGGGACGAGAGGACCTGGTCGCGGTGTGCCTGCCTCGCTCGGTCTCGCTGCTCGTCGCGTTGCTCGGAATTCTGCGCGCGGGTGCGGGCTTCCTGCCGCTCGACCATCGTGACCCCGCGTTGCGGATCACCGGCCTGCTCACCCGGTCCCGCTCAGTCGCGCTCGTCAGCGACACACCGTCGCTCGCGGGAGATTGGCACGGCCCGGTGCTGGAGGTGCCCGCGGACGGTGCTTCGTTCGAGTCCGTGCAGCCGGAGCCGGACGGACTCGCCTACGTCATCCACACCTCCGGTTCGACCGGTGTGCCCAAAGGTGTCGAGGTGACCCACGCGGGCATGGCGAACTACCTGTGGTGGGCGATCGAGGCCTACGGCATCGGACCCGGTAAGACCGTGCCGCTGCACACCTCACCCGCTTTCGACCTGGCGCTCACCAGCCTGTTCTGCCCGTTGATGGCAGGCGGCACGATCGACGTGCTGCCGGAGCACAGGGGGCCTCTGGTGGTCGCCGACCACTTCGGTGAGGGCTACCAGCTGGTGAAGAGCACCCCCAGCCACTTGATCCAGGTGATGGACCGCGCCGTGGCCATCGGCGCGAGCGCCTACCCGCGGGTGCTGGTGCCCGGTGGGGAGAAGCTGCCGGTCGACCAGGCCCGCCGGTGGCTGTCCTCGGCGCCGGGAACGTTGCTGATCAACGAGTACGGACCGACCGAGACGGTGGTCGCGTCCACCGCGCTCACCGTGAGGGACGACGTCTCCGGTGAGACGGTCGCGATCGGCACCCCCATCCGGAACACCGTGATCCACGTCGTCGACGAGGACCTGCGGCCTGTGCCGGTCGGTGTGCGCGGCGAGCTGGTGATCGGCGGTGTGTGCGTCGCACGCGGCTATCGCCAGGCGGCGAGCCTGACGGCGGAGCGGTTCGTGCCGGACCCCTGCACACCGGGTGGAGGTCGGCTCTATCGCACCGGTGACCTCGCGCTGTGGAACGCGGACGGCGTGCTCGAGGTGGTCGGGCGGATGGACGACCAGCTCAAGATCCTCGGTTACCGGGTGGAGCCCGGCGAGGTCGAAGGAGTGCTCTCCACCTTGCCCGGCGTGGCCGAGGGCGCGGTGGTCGCGGATCGCCGGGACGAGAGCCAGATAAGGCTCGTGGGCTTCGTGCGCGCGGTCGACCCGTCCGGGGACCTCACCGCGTTCGGCCGGTCGGTACACGAGGCGTTGCGTACTCGTCTGCCCGCACACCTGGTGCCCGCGCAGGTCGTTGTGCTCGACCGGATGCCCGCGGACCCCAACGGCAAGATCGACAGGCGAGCTCTGCCGCTGCCGGACCCCGTCGCGGTGCCGTCGGCCGCCACGGATTCGTCTCTGCGGGAGATGGTGCGTGCTGCTTGGTGCGAGGTGCTTGGCCGGGCCGAGATCCCACCGGCCGTGGACTTCTTCTCCATCGGAGGTACGTCGCTGCACCTGTTGCAGCTGCACGCGGAGCTCCGGGCGCGTGGTGTCACCGAACTCTCGGTCGCCGACCTGTTCCGGTGCCCGACGGTCGAGGAGCTCGCGGATCGGATCGAGAACATCAGCGCGGTGGGAGCTTCGGCATGATCCCCGGTGGATACCCGGCGTCGAGCGCGCAGCGCGGACTGTGGCTCACACAGATGATGGACCCCACGAGTCCGGCTTACCTGATCGTGCACGCCTACGAGATCAGCGGGCCGCTGGACACCGCGGCGCTCTGTCGTGCGGTGGATGCGGTGGTCGCGCGGCACGACACGCTGCGCAGCTCCTTCGAACACAGGGACGACGAGCTCGTCGTGCTGGTGCACCCCGCGCACTCGCTGGAGATCGAGGTGGAGGACCTGTCAGGGAGCGAGGACGTGGACGCGGCTCTGGCACAGGTGCTCGATGCTGAGCGCGGCACGCCGTTCGACCTGTCGCAAGCGCCGCTGGTGCGCGTCCGGTTGCTGCGCACTGCGTCGCAACGTCACGTCCTCGTGCTCGCTGTGCACCACATCGCGGCCGACGGCGCGTCTGTCGAACTGATGTGGCACGACCTCGCCGAGTCCTACGAAGCGGCCGTCAACTGTGCCGATCCTCGGCTGGCTCCTCCAGAGGCTTCGTACGGGGACTTCGCGGCTCACGAACGTGAGTGGTCGCGGTCTCCGGACTACGCGGAGCAGCTGGCCTACTGGACCGGGCAGCTCCGTGGTGCAACGGCGATCGATCTACCGGTCCGCGAGGACGGCGACGCGGCGTGGCGCGGAGGCCTGCACACCGTGCGGCTGTCCGAGGAGGACACCGCAGCGCTGATGCGGCTCACCCGAGAGCGGCGGGTCACGCCCTTCATCACGATGCTGACGATCTACGCCGGGGTGTTGCACAGGTGGAGCGGTCAGTCCGACGTGGTGGTGGGAAGCCCGGTCGCGGTCCGGGACCTGCCCGGCGCCAGCCAGGTCGTCGGCATGCTGGTGAACACCGTCGCGTTGCGCACCGTCTGGGATGACGATCCGACCGCGGAGACTGCGCTGGATCGCGTGCTGACCGCCACCGCGGAGGGGCTCGGGCACCGGGCGGTGCCCTTCGACCAGGTGGTGGGTGCGTTGCCTGCGGCACGTGAGCCAGGCCGGGCGCCCGTCACGCAGGTGCTGTTCGGCTACGCGACCGACAACGGGGCCGATGGGTTGCGGCTGCCGGGACTGCAGGTGCGGCACTTGCCTGCGGTGGTGGACACCGCGAAGTTCGAGCTCACGCTGGACTGCGTGCTGGCCGATGGGCGGATGATGTGCGCCTTCGAGTGGAGCGAGCAGCGGCTTGACCGCGAGCTCGTGGACATCTTCGCCGAGCACTTCGTGGCCGCCGCCCGGTTCGTCGCCGCCCACCCGGAGGCTCGGGTCGGGGAGTGGCCGCTGATGCCGGAAGAGCCCGTGGCGCTGCCAGAAGGTTTCACCAAGCGACCGGTCGGCGGCTGGACAGCGGCGTGAGCGCCCGTACTTTGCCGCTCTCCGCGCATCAGCGACCGGTGCTCGCCCACGAGCGATCGGCGAACGTGGGCTCGGCGTACCACATGGTGGCCGCGTACGACGTGACCGGTGGACTGCGTGCCGATCTGCTCGACGAGGCGTTGCGACTGTTGGTCAGGCAGCACGAGGCACTGCGCACGGTCTTCTGCATGATCGACGGTGAACCACGACAGATCGTGTTACCGGAGTGCGAGCTCGGGGTGCGCGTCGTGCTGGACGCGCGCGACGGCGTCGAGCGGCCGTTCGACCTGGAACATGGCCCGCTGCTGCGGGTGTTACTCGAGCCGCGGGACGAACGGCGGTGGCGGCTGCTGCTGGTGATGCATCACCTCATCGGCGACGGCTGGTCGTTCGGTGTGCTGGTGAACGAGCTGACCACACGCTACGGAGAACTGGCCGACGGGCGGATGGTGCCGGTCACCGGGCCGCGGCCGCAGTTCGCCGACTTCGTCCGATGGGAGGCGGACGCGGTTCCGGCGGCCGAGATCGACCGGCAGGTCCGCTACTGGCGCACGCAGTTCAGCGGCACGTCAGCGGACCTCGAACTGTGCCCGGTGCTCACCAGAAAGCCATCGTGGGACAACAAGATTGAGGCTGTTGAGTTCACCATCGGCTCCGAATTCACCGCGACACTCGCGCTGTTCGCCCGCGAACGCGGCGCGACGATGTACATGGCGGTGCTGGCGGTGTTCCAGCTCGCGGTGGCACGCCGTTGCGGCCGTGAGAGGTTCGTGCTCGGCGGCGCCAGCGCTCGCCGGACCACACGTGAGCTCGCGGACGTGGTCGGCCTTGTCGCGAACTTCATGCTCCCAGTGGTCGCGGATCTGACCGGTTCGCCCAGCTACGCACAGGTGCTCGATCGAGTGCGCGCACAGACCATCGATGCGTTGGCACATCAAGACGTGCCGATCGACGTGCTGCTCCAGGCGGTCGACCCTGACAGGGGGCCTGGAGTACCGCCCACGTTGCAAATCGGTTTTCAGCTGTGGCCGGCGCAGGCGTTTCCTCCGGTGGAGGTCGCGGGCGTGCGGTTCGAGGCCACCAGCGCCACCACGGCGCACAGCTACCACGAGCTCGCACTGACCGTTGTGCATGGTGATGACCTGCGTTGCGCGGTGCAGTGGACCAGAGCGCACCATGACGTCGAGTCTGTGCGCGGAGTGGTCGCGGAGTTCACCGAGCGGCTCGCCGCGGCGGTGCGGGAACCAGACAGTCCGATCCAAGTGGAACGAGGTGAAGCACGTGCAGGACGAGTCCGATGACCGCGAGCACGTCGTGGTCGTCAACGACGAGGAGCAGTACTCGGTGTGGCTCGCGGACCGGCCGCTGCCCGACGGCTGGCACGCCGAGGGAACCAGTGGCACCAGGGCGGACTGCCTGGCCCACATCGACGAGGTGTGGACCGATATGCGGCCACGAAGCTTGCGGGAGCGACTGGCCGCTCGGTCAGCCTGACGGACGAACGAAAGGGAGGGGCCAGGTTCAGCCGAACCTGGCCCCTCCCTTTCGCTTCGTGGTGGTCAGTCTTCGCGCTCCCACAGCACGCCGTCGCTCCACACCCGGGGCACCCGGCCCCACCGCGTCACCGACCGCACGTCAGGGAAGAACCCGCTGCCTTCGTAGTTCGCGCTGGTGTTGCACAGCAACGGTATCCCGCTCAGCTTCTCGTACTCGGTGAGCAAGGTCGCGATCACCGCGTTCTGCTCCGCGTTGACGGTCTGCAGGCGCGCGGACCCGTCGAGGTGCATGATCGCGGGGACCCGTGAGCGCCAGTTCGGCCGAAGCTGGTGCTCGAACAGCATGTACGGGTCCGGCGTGCCCGGATCGAAGATCTCCGGCGCTCGGTGTTCCAGGCAGATCGGTGACACCGGCCGGTACGACTCGCGTCGCTTGATGTCGTTGAGACGGTCCTTCATGTCGTAGCCGGTCGCCGGCGCGATGATGCTGCGGTTGCCGAGCGCGCGGGGTCCAAGCTCCGCGCGCTCATTGAGCACCACCACCGGCTGTCCCGTGTTGTGCAGCAGCTCGGCGAGCTCTCGTACCTCGCACGGGCGCTGCCGGTAGCCATCCACATCTGCCGCGCCGAGTTTCGGTCCACTGTAGACGGACCAGTCGAGAGCCATGCTCCCGGTCAGCCGTGCCATCTCCGCACTCGCCGCGCCCAGCGCGGATCCGGAGTCGTTGGGGAACGGCGGCACCCAGAACCTGTCGAACACACCACTGCGCCGGATCGCGGAGTTCCACTTGATGTTGAGCGCGCACCCACCGGCGAAGGCGAGGTTGCCCACCCTGCCGAGCTCGCGCTCGCGCAGTTCCCGCAGCGCTTTCACGAGCTGCTGTCCCATCCAGTGCTGGAAGCTCGCCATCGCGTCGGCGGGCTGGTAGTCCAAGCCGGACGTGCGGTCGACGAAGTACTCCGTGAACCGCTGGGCGAACGTGAACGAGGCCTCCAGCTTGTTCTCGTAGACCCAGTCGAGCTCCTGGCAGAGGTCCTCGCGCACCTCTCCGAGCGCGGTGTAGGCCATCACCTTGCCCGGCACGGTCAGCTGGCGGAACGCCGCCCGTTCCGGCGGACCACCCAGGTCCTGCGGCCGGAACGGCGGGAAGTGCATCGCGAAGGTCGGGTAGATGTTGCCGACCAGGCCGAAGATCGGTCCCAGGTTCTCCACGCGCTGTGGCTCAGGCGTGACGTAGTAGGCCCTGGGCAGCACACCACCGTCCCACACCAGCACGAACGCCGGCTCGCCTGCCTGCCCGAACGGGCTCGCGCTGTAGGCGGACATGAGGTGCCCGGTGGTGTGATGGTAGCTGCGGTAGTAGTATTCGCGGCCACCCAGCGGCAGCCCTCCGAAGCGGAAGTCCTGCAGACTCGGCGCGTCCAGCCGTTCCTCCCGGTAAGGCGCGACCCTGAGCCGCACCTCCCCGGCGTCGTTCGACGTCGTCACCACGGGATCGGACTCGCCGTAGCCCCAGCCGTCGACCACGAAGCTGTCCACGTCCTCTGGCGCGACACCGAAGTCCGCCAGCACCCTGTCCACCGTGTCCAGTGCTTCGAGCTCGCCGTACCGCAGCCCGTTACCGAGCTTCTCGACCTCCACACTGCACACCAGCCGGTTGTCCTCGATCAACGCCACCCCACCGTCGTGGGTAACCTTGATGCCACAGATCAGCACGTCTTCCCTCCCCTCAGGATTGTTCGATCAGCGGACAGCGGACGCGGCGAGCGCCTCGGCCGCGCGGGCGTCGGCGACGTCGGGGCCGCCGAGATCCGCGTCCACCCGCTCGACCAGCTTGCGCAGCGTGCGATCCGCGAACACCGCGCCGACCACGATCGAGGTGCGCAGCGAGTTGCTCAGCCTGCCGATCAGCCGAACCGCGGCGAGCGAGTCACCGCCCAGCTTGAAGAAGTCGGTGTTTTCGGTGATGGCTCGAGTCGCCAGCACCTCCTGCCACAGCGACTGCATCAGCCGCGCGAGCGGCCGGTCGAAGAAGTCCTCGCTCGCACCGGCCTCTGAGCTGTCCTCCGAGACGACCGGCAAGGCCGGCGTGGTGTTCGAGACGTACTCGACGGTGCAGTCGGGACGGAGCACGCCCACCTGACCCGTGTCCTGATAAGACAGTCCGGTGCGCGCGGCGAGCGCGTCGGCGGTCAGTTCCACCCTGCCGGGGACGCCGACGGGGGCGAGACGGCCACGCCGGTCGAGCACCCTCGCCTCCCAGGACTTCAGCACCTGTGCGGTGGCGGCACCGATCACGCTGACCTCGTCGACAGGTGTCTCGAGGCCGGAGGCCAGCGCCGCGAGCACGACCTCGAGACGGCCGAGAACCGTGGTGATCACATCCGCCTCGAACATCTCGGTGTCGTAGAGCAGCTGCATGCGCATGCTCGGCTTGCGAGGCAGAACGGTCAGGGTCATCGGGTATCCGGCGTCCTCGACGACCTCCCGCACGACCAGCCGCGCGTCGTCGCCGAGAGGGAAGTCCGGGTTCTCGCTCGGGTAGTTCTCGAACACGACGATGCTCTCGAAGAGCGGTGTGCCGGCGGGCACCGGGCTGCACGACTGGATGTCCACGAGAGAAACGTGCAGGTGTGGCAGCGAGTCGAGGTGTCCGGCCAGCACGTCGCGCAACCACTCGGCGACGGGGGCCGACTCGTTGACGCGGATGCGGCGCGGCACGGTGTTGATGAACATGCCGACGGTGCCCTCGATGTCGGGCAGATCCGTTGGCCGCCCGGCCACCGCCACCCCGAACACGACCTCGTCCGCGTCGGCGTGTCGGGCAAGCAGCAACGCCCACGCTGCCTGGAAGAGCGTGCTGAGCGTCACGCGCGCGGTTCGGGCCGCAGCCACCAGTGCGTCGCTGAGTTCGGGCGAGAGGTCGATGTACGCGCGGCCCGAGTGGGCGTTGCCACGCCGCTCTTCCGGCAAACCAGGGCGCACTCGGCTGATGTCCGTGATCGCCAGCCCGTCCAGGCGCTGTCGCCAGAACCCGAGCGCCTTGTCCTGGTTCTGGTCTCGCAGCCAGGTGATGAAATCGCGGAACGGTCGTACCGGCGCCAGATCCGCTGTCCTGCCTTCGACGGCGGCGCGATAGACCTCCGCCACCTCGGTGATGGTGATCGGCATGGACCAGCCGTCCATGATCAGGTGGTGCAGCGTCCACACGACCACGGCGCCCCGGTCGTGCTCGAACACGGTGACCCGCATTAGCGGTGCCTCAGCCAGGGTGAAGCCCCTGGCGCGGTCCTCGGTCAGGAACCGTGCAAGCACGAGCTCGACGTCCTTCTGACTGCGCCCGGTGACAACGTGCCGGTCGAACGGCACACGGCAGGACCGGACCACGACCTGCAGCGGCTCGTCGACGCCTTCCCACACGAACGCGGAGCGCAGCGCGGTGTGGCGGTTGGCCACCTCGGTCCACGCCCGAGCGAGCAGGTCCACGTCGAGAGCACCGACCAGGTCGAAGACGAACTGTTCGACGTAGGGGCCGGACTGTTCCGCACGAAGCGTGTGGAACAGCAGCCCGTTCTGCATCGGCGTCAGCGGATAGATGTCCTGGACGTCGGCCAGATCGGCGCTGTCCGCATGGTGGGTCGTCACAAGAGCTCCGGTCGGTCTGGTCGTGGGTATCGATGGGCGGTGAAGGTCACTTCGGCAGCAGGCCGTCCGCGATGATCACGCGCATGATTTCGTTGGTGCCTTCGAGGATCTGGTGCACGCGCAGGTCACGCACGATCTTCTCCATGCCGTACTCGACGAGATAGCCGTAGCCGCCGTGCAGCTGCAGCGCCCGGTTGGCGACGGAGAAGCCGGCGTCGGTGACGAAGCGCTTCGCCATGGCACACAGTTCGACCGCGTCAGGTGCGTTCGAGTCCAATGCAGCCGCTGCCCGCCACAGCAGTGTTCGCGCCGCCTCGAGCTCGGTGCGCATGTCGGCGAGCTGGAAGCGCAACGCCTGCATGGCGGAGAGTCTGCTGCCGAACGCCTCGCGCTGGTCGACGTGGGCGACGGCCCGGTCCAATGCGGACTGTGCTCCACCCAACGAGCACGCCGCGATGTTCACCCGACCGCCGTTGAGGCCGATCATCGCGATCATGAACCCCATGCCCTCTTCACCGAGTCGGTCGGTGACGGGCACCCGCACACCGTCGAGGCGCACCTCACGGGTCGGCTGTGCGTTCCACCCCATCTTGTTCTCGTTGGCACCGAACGAAAGTCCCGGTGCCGTGGCGTCGACGAGGAACGCGGACAGTCCCAGCGCGCCTTCTCCTCCGGTGCGGGCCATCACCAGGTACAGGTCCGAGCTGCCGGCACCGGAGATGAACTGCTTCGTGCCGGTCAGCACGTAGTCGTCTCCGTCCCGGACCGCACGGGTGCGGATCGCGGCCGCGTCCGAGCCCGCTCCCGCCTCGGTCAGGCAGTAGCTGGCCAGGTGTTCCATCGCGCACAGCGCGGGCAAGCGGTGGGCACGTTGCGCCTCGTCGCCGAAGCTGTCGATCATCCACGCCACCATGTTGTGGATGGAGATGTAGGCGGTCACGGAAGGGCATCCGGTCGCCAGCGCTTCCATGATCAACGCAGAGTCCACGCGGGACAGGCCCGAGCCACCGTGTTCCTCGCTGACCACGATGCCACCGATGCCGATCTCGCCCGCCTTGCGTAGCACATCGACGGGGAAATGCTTGCGCTGGTCCCAGTCGAGCGCGTGCGGCGCCAGGTGCTCATCGGCGAACTCGCGCGCGGTGCTCACAATGGAGAGTTGATCGTGGGTGAGTGCGAACATCGAGCTGCCTTCGTCTCGTGGAGCCGGGTTGGCCAAGTCCATCATGCGGTAGCGAAAACCTTGTCAGGCAAGAAAAGCGAGACCAGGTTGCCGGTCGCGCCAGGAGTGCGTCTTTGTCCTGCCGACAGGACATCGGGCCGTCCTGGCCGTGTTAGCTTCGGCCTCGGTCCATTCCGGCCGTCCCCCGTCGCACTTGGTTCCTCGAGAGGTCTGCCGCCATGCGTCTTGCGCCCGTTCCGTCCCTGTGGGGAGGAGACGCCGATCCGGTCTGCCTGATCGACCTCTTCGCAGCGGTGCTGCGTGACAGCCCGGATCGCACAGCGGTGGTCGATGAGGACGTCATGCTGACCTACGGCGAGCTCATGGGATGGGCCGGACGCATCGCGGCGCTGCTCGCCGAGCACGGTGTCGGTGTCGGTGACCCGGTCGCGGTGGCCTGTCCGCGCGGCGCCCACGCGGTCGCGGCACTGGTCGCGACGACGTTGTACGGAGCGAACTACGTGCCGCTGGACCGCGAGTATCCGCGGCTGCGGCTGGAGCACATGCTGTCCGACAGCGGTGCACGCGTGCTGTTGTGGGCAGGCGAACCGCTTGACTTCGGGGGCGAGGCGGCCGAGGTCCGCATTCCGGAGTGGACGGACGTACCGCCCGCGGAGCCTGTGGTGCCCGCATGGTTCGCGCGGCACGACCCCGACCTTCCGTTGTACGTCATCTACACCTCGGGTTCGACCGGCTGGCCCAAGGGCGTGGTCGTGCAGCACTCCGTGCTGGACAACGTGGCGCGCTGGCAGGGTGAGCATTCGCCGGCTCCGGACCTGCGCACCGCCCAGTTCGCCCCGCTGAACTTCGACGTGTCGTTCCAGGAGATCTTCGGCACGCTGTGCGGCGGCGGCATGCTGCACATCGTCCCGGAACGGCTGCGCCGCGAGCCGATGATGCTGATCGACTGGCTGGCAGAGCACCGGATCCAGCGGCTCTTCCTGCCCTACGTGGCGCTGCAGATGCTCGCGGTCGCCGCTGGGTTCGGCTCGTCCGTCGACGGGCTCGACCTGGTCGAGGTGAACGTCGCCGGCGAGCAGCTCGTGTGCACCGACGAGGTCCGGGCACTCTTCGCCGCGATGCCGAAGTGCAGGCTGGTCAACCACTACGGCCAGAGCGAGAGCGCGATGGTGACCGCGCACGTTCTGACCGGACCGCCGGAGAGCTGGCCCACGCTGGTGCCCATCGGGTCTCCGTTGCCGGGCACGGAGTTGCTTCTGGGTGACGTCGGCGACGCCGACGAGCGGGTGGGAGAGCTGCTCGTGGCCGGCCTGCCCGTCGCACACGGCTACCTGAACCGGCCTGAGCTCAACTCCACGCGCTATCAGGCGATCGAACCGACCTGGTGGGGCAACCGCCGTGTCTTCCGCACCGGCGACCTGGTGCGGTTCGAGGACGGGGTGGTGCGGTATCTGTCGCGTCTGGACGATGACGTGAAGCTGCGCGGCATCCGCGTCAACCTCGCCGAGGTCGACGCTCAGCTGATGGCCCTGCCAGAGATCGCGGCGGGTGTCGCGGTGGTCGTGGGCGCGGAGGGCGGCCCGATGGCGTTGCGTGCGGGTGTGCTGCTCAAGGAGCCCGGTGCGCCGTTCGACGAGGACTCGGTGCTGCGCAGGTTGTCCGAGACCTTGCCTGAGGTGTCCGTCCCTTCCTCGCTCACCGTCCTGGACGCCGTACCGCGCGCACCGAGCGGGAAGATCGACCGGAATGCGGTTGGCAAGCTGGTGGCCGGGGTGACTGTCCGATGACCGAGCTGAAGCCGCGGTCGCTGCGCCGTTCGGATCTCGCTCGTGCCGCTCAGCCGGAAACGGCGGCCTCTGACAGCGACAAGGTGACGGAGGTGGTGTCGGAGGCGCTGCGCATAGTACTCGGTGTGCGCACCATGGACCGCTCCCAGCGCTTCGCCGACCTGGGGCGAGACTCCCTGCTGGCGGTGCGTGTACTCGCCTGGTGCCGTGAGGCCTTGGGCGTGCCGTTGCCGCTGAAGCTGCTCGCGACGAGCACGACCGTCGGCCAGTTTGTCGACGCCGTCCGGGAACTGCACGCCGCGGCCGCACCCGGCGAGGCGGCGACTGCCGCAACGCGAACCATCGCGGCGTCCGGCACGGTGCCGCTGGCCGCCCCTCAGCGCGCGTTGTACTCGTTGTACTCCGCGCGGCCGGAGCTTCCGGTCTACAACGTGCCGGTCGTGCTCGCGTACGACGGGCCGCTGGACACCGGCAGGCTTGCGGACGCTCTCGCCGCACTCGGAGCGCGGCACGCGGTGCTGCGCTGCGCGTTCGACGTCACTGAGGACGGACCGGTCGCTCGCGTGGGCGCTGTCGAACGGCTCGCGTTCGACGAGATCACGGTGGCGACAGCGGAAGCTGCGGAGGTCGAGGCCCGCAGGTTCGCGGCGAGTCCGATCGACCTGTCAACCTGCGCCGCGACGGCGCGGTTGGTCCACGCGGGCCCGGACCATCACGTGCTGGTGCTCGTGGTGCACCACATCGTCTGCGACGGCTGGTCGCTTCGGCTGCTCGTGCGGGACCTGACCCACCTGTACCGTGACGGCGACGACCGGGCGCTTCCCGCTCTCACCGGCGACGTGTTCGTCGCCCACCAGACGCTCGACACCGCAGAGTGCGGCGAGCAGACCGAGACGTACTGGCGTGAGCGGATGGATTCCGCACCGGAGCTGCTGCGGCTGCCACTGGATCGGGAACGGCGGAAGACCCGCGACTTCCGCGGGAGGCGACTGCCGTTCACGCTGCCCGGCGACCAGGTCACCGCGCTGCGCGAGTTCGCGAGCATCCGCGGTGTCTCGGCTTTCACCGTGCTCAGCGCAGCTCTCTCCGTGCTGCTCCAGCGCTACACCGGTCACGACGATGTCGTGTTCACGTTCCCGGCGGCCCGCCGAGCGGACCTGGAGACCCACGAGCTGGTCGGCTATCTGGTGACCATGGTGCCGTTGCGCGCCCGGCTGCACGGTGACCCGGTGGTGGGTGAGGTCCTGTCGAGCCTGCACTCCGACATCAGCGACGCCTACGAGCACGCCGCGATGGGGATCGACCTGGTGGCCGAGCTGACCGGAGCGGTGCGCGACCCCAGGTACGTAACCTTCGCGCAGGTGGCTCTGGTCCTGTTGCCGGGCACGGACGACATCGCGACGCCCGGCGGTACCGCGGTGCGCCGGATCGACCTCGGCACGGACACGACCAAGTTCGACATGAGCTGGTACTTCGAGGAAACCGGCGACGGTATGCGCGGGTATGTCGAGTACGCCACCGAGCTTTTTGACGCAGCGACGGTCGAGCAACTCTCCTCCCACTTCCACACGCTGCTGGCAAGCCTGCTGGAACCAGGCTCCGCGAGCATCAGGCTCA
>JASLAV010000597.1 GCA_030146905.1 Lentzea sp.
CAGCAGCACGAGCTCCGGTCCGGCGCCGGCCTGCAGGACCCTGGTCCGCACGGTGTGGCCGCGCACCGGGACGTCGACGTGCCGCACGGTGTGGTCCACGTGCGACAGTTCGCCCCAGATGCTGACGTGGTCGGGAATCACCGGTTCTCCCCTGGTGTGTCGAAACGGGCGCGGGCCTCGTCGAAGGTCGCGAGGCCGGCGCTCTGCCTGCGGGCGAGCCCGAACAGCGCGAGCAGCCGGGAGTTCTCGATCGTGAGGAACTCGACCGGCCGCGACGTGGAGTCGTTGTAGTGGCGGTGCCAGGTCCACGGCGGCGTGTAGACGAACGAGCCGGCCGTCCACGTCACCGTTTCGACCACGTCCGGTTCGGCGTCCTGGATCTCGCTGTGCCCGTCGCCGGAGATCACGAAGTGCACGGTCTCGTGGTAGTGCCGCTGCATGTCGGAGCTCTCGCCCGGCGGGATCACCTGCCGGAACAGCTCGAACGTCGACGTCGGCAGCTTGCCGGCGATCCGCAGCGTCGTCGGGTTCGGCACGGCGCCCGGCGGGATCGTCTCCAGCTCGTCGTCGTGCACGACCAGCGGACGTCCGCCGTCGGGCCGCACCGCGTGCGTGAGCGCCCCGAGGAAGTCGGTCATCGCGAAGTCGGGTCCTGAGGTGGCCAACGCGGTTTCCCTTTCAGAGAGCGGACTCGGTGCGGCCGCCGTCGACGGTCAGCACCGTGCCGTTGACGTACGAGGCCTGCGGCGAGGCCAGGAACGCGACCGCCGCGGCGATCTCGCCGGGATCCGCCGCGCGCAGGGCGGGGATGTCGGCGAGGTCGCCGGCGGCGGCGGTGCCGACGTCCACGCCCGCGGCCTCCGCCCTGCGGCGCAGCACCTCCAGCCGGCGCGGGGTCAGCGTCGCGCCGGGAGCGACGCAGTTGACCGTGACGCCGTTCGCCGCGTACTGCCGCGACACGAGCTTGGCCGCCGACGTCACGGCCGCGCGCAGCACCGTGGACGACGCGAGGCCGGGCTGCGGCTGGCGCACGGCGGTGGACGTGATCAGCACGGCCCTGCCGAACCCGCGCGCCGCCATCGGCGGCAACGCCTCGCGCAGCAGCGCGAGCGGGCCGAGCAGCAGCAGGTCGAGGTCGCGGTGCCACTGCGCGTCCGTCACCGCGAAGATCTCCCCCGGTGACGGCCCTCCCGCGTTCACGACCACCACGTCCAGCGTCCCGTGCCGGTCGACGACCTCGTCCACCACCGCGACGGCCTCACCGGGGTCGGCGAGGTCGCAGACGACGTGGTCCGCGGCGTCGCCGAGCGCCGCGACCGCCTCCTTCAACGTCGCTTCGGTGCGGCCGGCCAGCACGACGCGGTGCCCGCTGCCGACGAGCGCCGCGGCCGTCGCCGCACCGATTCCTCCCGCGCCGCCCCCGACGAGTGCGACCCGCGTGGTGTTTGCGTCCATGAGCTCCTACAGTCGCCGTGTGGAAGAGGGTCACCAAGGATGAGTCCCAGTGACCGGGACTCACAGCCCGCCGAGCCGAGCGGTTCACTCGAACGCGCGGCGGCGATCCTGGACGCGTTCGACGTCGCGCACCGCGAGCTGGGCCTCGCGGAACTGGTGCGCAGGTCCGGTCTGCCGCGCTCGACGGTGCACCGCACGGCGGCCCGCATGATCGACCTCGGCTGGCTCGACAAGCCCGGCGACCGCTACCGGATCAGCACGGGCCTGTTCAAGCTCTCCGGCCTGGTGCCCGTGCGGCACGAGCTGCGCGAGGCCGTGCTGCCGTTCCTGCAGGACCTCTACGCCGCCGCCCGCGTCACGGTCCAGCTCGGCGTGCTCGACGGCACCCGCGTGCTGGTCGTCGAGAAGATCACCGGGCACCGGCCGATGCCGATGCTGTCGCAGGTCGGCGGCGTGATCCCGGCGCACTGCTCGGGTCTGGGACGCGCGATCCTCGCCTACTCCGACGCGTCCACAGTGGACGCCGTGATCGCCGCGGGGATGGAACGCCGCACCCCGCGCACCATCACGAGCCCCACGGCGTTGCGGCGCGAGCTCGCCGCGATCCCCGACCGCGGCTGGGCCTACGACAAGGAGGAGGGCAACGTCGGCATCAGCTGCATCGCGGCTCCGATCTTCACCGCGACCGGCGAGCCGGCGGCCGCTCTGTCGGTGACCGGCCCCAGCGCGGCCGTGCGTCCCGAACGCATCGGTCCCGCCGTGCGGATGGCGGCGGCCGCGGCGAGCCGCGCGTACTCGACGCGCCGCTGGGAGTCCCACTAGCCGGGACTCCCGGTTGGTCCCGGTCGCCGGACCGCTCCACAGTGTGGGCCGTCACATCCTCACCGAGGAGGACCCAGGATGCGAGTCGCGATCATCGGTGCCGGAGTCGCCGGCCTCACCACGGCGAAGGTGCTGCTGCAGGCCGGGCACGAGGTCGAGGTGTTCGACAGGACCCCGGACGTCGGCGGCGTGTGGAGCCGCACGAGGCGCTATCCGGGCCTCACCACGCAGAGCCCGAAGGCCCAGTACTCGTTCTCGGACTTCCCGATGCCGAAGGACCTGCCGGAGTGGCCGGCGGGCGAGCAGGTGCAGGCCTACCTGGAGGCGTACGCGTGGCACTTCGGTGTCGACGCGTGCCTGCGCCTGGAGACGACGGTGACGTCCGTCGTGCCCGTGGACGACGTGTGGGAGCTGACCACGCACACCGGCACGACCTACCGGTACGACCGCGTGGTCGTGGCCAACGGGGTCTTCTGCGACCCCGCGGTGCCGGACTTCCCCGGCCGTGACGAGTTCGAGGCTGCCGGCGGGCGGGTGCTCGCGGGCACCGAGTTCCACGACGCGGAACTGGCGCGGGACAAGCACGTCCTGGTCGTCGGCTACGGCAAGTCGGCGTGCGACGTGACGGTGCCGATCAGCCGTGTCGCCGCCAGCACCGACATCATCGCGCGGCAGCTGCTGTGGAAGGTGCCGCGCAAGATCGCCGGCGTCGTGAACTTCAAGATGCTGCTGCTGACCCGCATGGGCGAGGCGCTCTTCCGCTACCGGTTCGTGCGCGGGTTCGAGAAGGTCCTGCACGGCCCAGCGGACGGGCTGCGGCGCTCGATGCTCAACTCGCTCGGCTCGGTGTCGGTGAGGCAGTACGGCCTCGCGCGGCACGACCTGGTGCCGTCCGGGCGGATGGAGGACATCGTCAAGGGCGCCATCGGCCTTGCCACCGAAGGGTTCTTCGAGGGTGTGGCGGACGGCTCGATCCGCGTGCGCCGCGACATGACCGTCGAACGGCTGAAGTCCGGCGGCGCGGTGCTGTCCGACGGCACGGTGCTGCCGGCCGACCTGGTCGTCTGCGCCACGGGGTTCACCCAAGCAGTGCCGTTCCTGCCGGACGCCGTCCAGGAGCGGGTGTTCGACGAGCGCGGCAACTTCGCGCTGTACCGGCAGATCCAGCCGATCGGCGTGCCCGGCCTGTACTTCAACGGCTACAACTCGTCGTTCTTCAGCCCCCTCAACGCCGAGATGGCCGCGCTGTGGATCGCGGCCGACCTCGCGGGAGCGCTCTCGCTGCCGGACGACCAGGCACGGCGTGAGGACGTGGCGGCACAGCTCGCCTTCATGGACGAGGCGACGGACACCCACCACTGCCGCGGCACGAAGATCATCCCGTTCTCGCTGCACAACGCCGACGAGGTGCTCGCGGACCTGGGTCTGCAGATCGGCCGCGCAACCCGCGCGTCGCACTGGCTCAACCCCGTCGCACCTTCCGCCTACCGCAAGGTGACGCCCCAGCTGCTCGCCCGGCTCGAGGCCCGCGCGGCCGGTGACCGGGTGGACGTCCCGTCGAAATGAGGTTGGAGACCATGCCCGTAGAACAGCAGCACCACGTCTACCGCACCGGTGAGGGCACGAACGTCGGCGCCATCGGCCTGGGCATCTACACACGGCTGACCGGCGCGGACACCAAGGGCGCCTACTCGTTGTTCGAGTACGTCGTGCCACCGAACCTCGGCGGGCCGCCCACTCACGTCCATTCGCGCGAGGACGAGCTGTTCACGTGCGTGCAGGGACGGGTCGTGGTCGAGCTCGACGGCGAGGAGCACGTGCTGGGGCCCGGCGACTCCCTGCTGATGCCGCGCGGGGTGCCGCACATGTTCCACAACCCGTTCGACGAGGAGACCCGCGTGGTGGCCGTCGTGTCGCCGCCGGGGCTGGAGAACTACTACCAGGCGCTGTCCGAGCTGCCGCCGGGCCCGCGCGACATGAAGCTGGTCGCGGAGATCATGGTGCGGCACGGTCTCTCGCTGCAGAAGAAGCCGTGAGCACGCCCGTCTCGGACCGCACTGGGATGGTGCGGCGGATGTGCGCCGCGGTCGACGCCGGTGACGCGGAGGCGTTCGGTGCCTGGTTCGCCGACGACGCCACCTACGTCTTCTGCAACAACGAGCCGCTGATCGGCCGTGCCGCTGTCGTCGAGGCGACGGCGGGTGCGGCCGGCGCGCTGCCGTGGGTGCGGCACGTGGTCGACCAGGTCGCCGAGGTGGGCGACCAGTTGTTCTGCCGCTTCACCATCGAGACCGAGGCACCGGACGGGAAGCAGCTCGCGCTGCCGTGCGTCACGGTGATCTGGATGTCCGGCGAGCAGATCGTCGACTACCGCGTGCACATGGACATCTCGCCCGCTCTGTGACAGGGGGA
>JASLAV010000722.1 GCA_030146905.1 Lentzea sp.
GATCATCCGCTGGGTCGCGGTCATCAGCCCGGCTGTCGCCGACCGCGGGTCGGCGCCGTCGGAGTCGAGCAGCACCGACGTGGCCGCGGTTAGCAGCGCGTCGCCGGCCAGGAGGGCGTTGGGAAGCCCGAAGACGGTCCAGGCGGTCGCCCGACCGCGGCGCTTCGTGTCGTCGTCCATGATGTCGTCGTGCAGCAGCGAGAAGTTGTGCACCAGCTCGACCGCGACCGCGGCCGGCACTCCGGCCTCCGGGTCGTGGCCCGCGGCGCGGGCCGACAGGAGTGCGAGCGCGGGCCGCACCAGTTTGCCGCCCCATCGGCCGGTCGGCCGGCCCTCGGCGTCGGACCAACCGTGGTGGTAGGAAGCGACCTGTCCCATCCGTGGGGACAGGTAGCGGCGGACCGCGTCCTGGAGTGCCGGGGCGACGAGTTCACGGCTGGACTCCAGGACCGAGACCAGCGGGCGTGCTTCCGGAGCCGCCGTCATGACCGCACCACCGCCGCTGCGGTGACGGGGTCGACGCGCCCCGGGAGAGCCGGTGACCGGCTCAGCCACTGACGGAGGGATGCGCGGCACATAGTCAGGCCTTCCCTGGTTCGGTCGGTGTTCATGAGGGCGACAACTCATGGCGTTGTCGTGGTGCGGACCGGTGGGCGCAGCAGAGAACGCTGGAGCACCCTGGCCGAAGTGAGCAGGCTGCGCGGCGGCGCGAGCAGGAACAGCACCTCGCTGAAGGCGCTGCACACCACCGGATCCCCCGGAACGTGCTCACGCACCCGCTCCAGGTACCAGTCCAGCAGGCGCGGCACCAGGCCGGTGCGCACGGCGTTGCCGGTCACTCCCGGCATGGGGCTGTCCGCTCCGGTGGCGACCTCCCACGCCGAGTCGGCCGAGCGCAGCACCGCCCGTTGCATCACCTGGGCCGCGGGCAAGGTGCGGGCAGCCGCCAACTTCCGGGACAGGGCGACCGCGTTCAGGGCGGCCACCGACAAACCTTGGCCATAGACCGGGTTGAGGGCGCACAGCGCGTCGCCGACCACCAGGAGCCCCTGACGGGTTCCGGCTGTGCGGTCGTAACGGCGCCTCCGGTTGCCGGTGTGCCGGTAGCCCGCGGGACGGCCGACGGCTGTCGCTCTGCTCAACCACTTGTAGGGGGCGTCGTGCGGCAACCGGCTCACGAAGTCCACGAACCCGGCCAGGTCGGTCGGTGGTTCCTGGCCCTTCGGGCCGGACAGCGTGACCAGCCACCGGTCGTTCTCGGCCGGCAGGATGATGGTGCCGAACGGCTGACCCGCGTCCGGCACGATGTAGAAGCCGCGCAGGTCGTCGCCGAGCGGCTCATCGGCCTGGAACTCACAGGTGGCGTAGGCGCGTCCGGTCTCGACGACCTCCTCCTCCGGCGGCTGTGCACCCAGCTCGGCAAGCCACCGGTGGGTCTGGCTGCTCCTGCCGGTCGCGTCCACCAGCAGGTCGGCGAGAACCTCGTCGGTCCGCTGGCTCCGGACGCCGCGCCCGCGCGTGCGCACACCGGTGATCCGGCCCGCGTCACCGAGCAGACCGACCGCGTCGACCGAGCTGACCAGGTCGATCCTGGCGTCGGCGAGCACCGCCTGGCGGACGCGGTGTTCGAGCAAGGGGCGCGATGGCGTGAGCACCGGGTGAGAAGGGTTGCGCCGGGACACCCATTGCCCCGCCTGCCACACGCCCACCTCGCCCGGCACGGCCAGGCTGGGCGCCCCCGCGCCGGTCAGGTCGTCGAGCAGACCGGGCATCAGCTCGTCGAGAGCGCGGATACCGCTGGTGAGCAGCACATGCGTGTGCCGGGACTGCGGCACGCCCGCACGGGGCACCGGTTCGTCGACGGAATGGTCGCGTTCCAGCACGGTCACCCGGTCGGCGTGAGGGGCGAGCACGTGCGCGGCGAGCATGCCCGCGAACCCGCCACCCAGCACGACGACCCGGCCCACGAGTGGACGGTGTCCCGGCCGAGCCGGCTCGGCGCTCCGGAAGCGACTCGGTGCCGGGGAGAGGACAGTGGAGCCGGTGCCGTGAGACGTGCTCTTCTCGTGCACCGGTTCCGGATCGCGCTCGTCGTGGTCGCCGAGAGGACAGGTGGCTCCACCGCTGGACGTGAACCCGGTCAGGGTCGTCTCCAGGAACTTCCTGCCGTCGGTCTTCCCGGTGCCCGGCAGTTCGCCGATCATGTGGTCCACCAGTGCGAGGTGAGCCCGCAACCAGCCTTCGACCGCGGCGCGGAGGTGGTCCAGGGCCGGTCGCCACGACTCGCGGGCGCCCTGCTGAGCGGCGGTGAGCTTCTCGGTGAGCGCGAACAACTCGTGGAACTGGGACGACTGCAGGCCGCTCGCCGTCCCGAGCCGGTCGCGGAAGCCGAGGAAGTCCTCCCGCCGCAACGTGTCCCGCAGCAGGTGCAGGTGGCCCTCCATCGTCTCGACCAGTCTCGCCGCCCGTTCCACCCGGTCGGCGGAGCAGCGTCCGCCGCACCGGTCCTCGTCGACGTGCCGCAGATCGATCAGGCCCTGGCTGAGCAGCGTCTCGGACACCTGGTGGACGATGATGAACATCCGCTCGCTGTCCCGCACGTCCCGCTGGGTGTCCGGGGTGAGCGGTTGCTGGAGCGACAAGAGCTCCTTCAGGTGCAGGTAGCTGGAGTAGGTGACGGAAGTCATCGCGCCCTCGCCCCCGGCACTCACACCAGCCGTCCCGGCATGGCCAACTCGACCAGCGCGTCCCGGTGCTCGGTGGGCGGCAGGTCCAGGAGAGCGGTCGCGGCCCTCTGGCCGTACTCGTGCGACATCTCGCGTGCCGCCTCGATCCCGGCGTTGCCGGTCACCAGCTCGGTCATGGCCGCGTGCCGCTGCTCCACCGGCGCCGTGGTGTCCGCGAGCAGTTCCTCGATGGCCCGACGCTCTGCCGCAGAAGCGTGGTTGTGCGCGAGCAGCACCGGGAGCGTCGGCCGCCCGTTGCCGACGTCGGAGGCGTTCGGCTTGCCGGCGCGGGTGCCGTCGTACGTCATCAGGTCATCGCGGATCTGGTAGGCGATGCCGAGCAGGTCGCTGTAGCGGCGGAACGCTTCGACAGCGTCGCGGTCCCCGCCCGCCAGCACCACGCCGATGCCGCAGGCCATCCAGAGCAGGGCTCCGCTCTTGTCCCTGATCATGTCGAGGTAGGCGTCGACGGAACACAACGCGCGGCTCATCCGGATCTCGGTCACCGCCGCGTCACCGATGCGCAACCCGATCTCCGCCAGCATCCCCAGGGCGCGGACGACCCTTGCCTCCGGTACACCCGTGCGCAGGCAGTCGGCCAGCGCCCCGAACCCGTGGAAGAACAACGCGTCCCCGCCCACAATCGCGGCCGGCGCGCCGTAGACCGTGTAGGCGGAGGCTTTTCCTCTGCGTTCAGGGGCGTCGTCGATAATGTCGTCGTGCATCATCGCGCCAACCTGAACACATTCCACCGCGACCGCGGCCGGCAGCACGGATGCGATATCACCACCCACTGCGAGGCTCGACCTGATCAGCAGCCACGGGCCCATCATCTTGCCGAACGGCACCAGCCCGTAGCGAACCAGTTCGTCGGCGCCGGAGGCGGTGTCCGGCCACCGGCTTTCCACCTCGGCCTGAACCAGTGCGGCAACCTCGGAGTCCGCGATCCGCAGCACATCGAGTTCGGTCATGCGATCGACTTTAGAGTCGCGAGAAGCACATTGTCCGGACGTGCGACTGACATCGTCCTCAAGGGGAACCAGCCCCGGACACTTCGTTCCAGCAAAACAGAAAAACTATTCTGCAAGCTTTTACGAGTAATTCACGATCAATTCGAAAGAGCTGGGACGCCGCCGGTCAGACCACCTTGGGCGTGCTGTGGGGGTCACGCCCCAGCCGGCCGTCCAGGCTGGCGCCGGCCAGCTGAACCCGCGACCGGTACCCGGTGCGGGCGAACAGCCGGGTCAGCCGGTTCTCCACCGTCTTCTCGCTGATCTTCAGCTCCAGCGCGATCTGCCGGTTGGTCAGCCCGTCCCGGATGAGGTCGATGATGCGCAGCTCGGTCGGGTGCAGCTCGTCCCGCTTCCCGCGGGAGCGGAGCCCGGACACCCCTCGTTCCTGGGTCAGCTTGCGCACCCGCTCCACCAGCGCCGGTGCGGCGCACCGCGAGGCGATCTCGTGCGCCTCCGACAGCCACGGCCGCGGGGCGTCGGCGAACCGCGCGAGCGCCAGACACACCTCCAGCAGCGCCGGCTGCTCCTTTCGCCGCCGCACCAGGTCCGCCGCGACCCCCAGGTACACGACGTCCCCGGCGACCAAGCCCCGGCCGGCGAACACGACTTCCGGGGTCGTGTCCCAGACGCCTGTGCGGTGCAGCCGTTCCACCTCGGCCAGCAGGCCACAGGCGCCCTCGGTGTCGCCCGACTCCGCCGCGATCACCAAACCTCGCAGCACCAGCCAGTCCAACCCGGTGCCGGGCGTGGAGTCACCCAGTTCGGCGCAGTGCTTCCTGACCAGCGCCACCGCCTCCGGCCGGCGGCCATCCGCCAGGACGAGACCGGTCTCCACCCAAGCGCGCAACGTCGCGAGCCGAGGCTGCGAGGGTGAGGCGGCGAGCCAGTCGCGTGCCTGGGCCACCTGTCCGCGGGCGCAGCAGATCTCCGCCGCCAACAACCTGGACACGTTGTGCGCCAGGGTGTCGCGGTGCCCGGTCAGTTCGAGCTCACGCGCCGAGGACAGGGCGGCCGACCAGTCGGCGGCGAGGTAACCGCGCACCACCCTGTGATGAGCAGCGAGAACTCCGCTCTGCGGCAGGACGTGGCCCGCGCCGAGGACGACGCCGAGGACCGTGCCGACATCCGCCAACGCACCCGCGTGGCGCAACCGGGTCAACCCGGCTGAAGGCACCGGCAGCACCACACGCTGCCACGCCTCCCCGCATGCCAGCGGCCCACGGGTCAGCGCGGCGCGCAACCGTCCGATCTTCCTGGCCAGAACCGCGTCTCGGGCCAGGTCCGCACGCGCCTGCTCGTGGTCGGCGACCGGCCACCCGGACCACTGCCCAAGGGTGCCCACGCCCTCGTCGGCGAGCGCCTGCTCCAGGAGATGACCTACCCGTTCGTCAGTGGGTTTCCCGTCGGCGTGCAGTGCCGCCAACACCACCACCGCGCACAAGTCCGCATCGCCACCTGCCGTGCCACCACGCTGGACGAGCCGGTCCAGCACCTCGTCCAGGATCTCGTACCTGCCGGTCCGCAGCACCAGGCCGACCAGCGAACGCAGCGCGGAGGCGTGGTCGGCGCCCGAAGGCGGCAGATGGCGCAGCGCCGCCGCACACCACCGCGCGGCCTGCTCCGGTGCGTCCCGCTCGACAGCGCGAGCGAGGTCGAGCAGCCACCTGCACAGGTCAGGCTCGAGGGAGATGGCCGTGCCGCTGCTCGCGAGGTGGTCGGCCAGCACCGCCGGCATCACCCATTCACCGCGCCGGCGCGCGGCCAGCAACCGCTCCGCGATGTCGGCGTGCAGCCAGGCCGCTTCCGGGCCTCCGCCACGCCCGACGACCGACACCGCGAGGGCCGCGCAACGAACACGGACCTGCTCACCCGCTCCGACCACCAGCACGCCGCTGTCGATCAACGCGTCGAACGCCCGGCCGCAGTCGGCCACCGACGCCCCCAGTGCGGCGGCGACCACGGGCAACTCGTCGACGGTGATCCCGTCCAGGACGGCCGCCGCGAACAACAGACGATGCCCCAGCTCACCCTGTGCCTCGGCCCGGAGCACCAGGTGGTGCCCATCCGGCAGACCGATGCGCGACGGCGGCACGCCAAGGCACACGCGGCCGTGCACCGGCACGAGGTGCCCCTGCGAGCTCAGGTCGGCGAGAGTGTCCAGGATTGTGGCCGGGTTGTGGTACAGCGCACCCAATGCCGTGCGCAGG